>PAFJ01000016.1 GCA_002704325.1 Gammaproteobacteria bacterium
AAGGTAGCTGTTGTTAGCCCAACATTCAGGTACTCAGATATCCCCCAAAAATAGCTCAACAAGGGAAGGAGATCGGGCCAATTATAAAATCAGGAAAACGAAAAAAAGCGTGCCGGCCATGACTCAGTCGTTGCCTCAGACGTCGCGACTTTAACGAAGACCTCCCCTTCAACGAAATTTACTTATAAAGTAGCGGCCATGAATATCGCGCAGCTAGAAACTTTAAACTACCCGCCACTCACCAGAGATCTAGATGAGGCTAAAGCCCATCTGGACAAATATGGCATGGCCTTAATCGAAAACGTCCTAACTTCAGAAGAAATAGAAGAAATGGATCAACGGCTCAACGAGCAGTTTTTAGGTGAAGAAAAATACCAAGTGGGCTCGAAAGTAAGAGGTGACGAGGGTTTAGGCGTTCAGTCTTCAGAAGAAGAAAAAGTCAGCAGGTTGGTTTGGAACCTAATCAATAAAGGCGACTGTTTCCTGAAACTAATAGACCATCCAAAGATATTGCCTCTAATCCAACACCTGATTGGCGAACGAGTTTGTCTTTGCTCTATAGGCGCTCATATGAACGGAAGTGGCAACGAACGGATGCCACTGCATCAAGACCAATGGCCACTCGTGCCGCATCCTATGGATTTCCCGTTCATGGCAAACGTTATGTACTTAATATCTGACAATTCTCCTGAAAATGGAGGAACGAGACTCATTCCAGGATCACATAAATGGCCGCTACTTGACTACAAGACTGCCAATAGCGAAGAAATCCAAAGCAAAGCCGTGTCGCTAACGGCACCAAAAGGTACGGCGATCGTATGGGAAGGCAGACTGTGGCATGGCAATGGCCTAAACCGATCAGGCGCGCTTAGAAGCAATATTTCTACAGCATTCCTCCAGCCATGGGTAAAGCCACAAGAGAACCATCCATACAGTGTCCGCGCCGAAGTTGTGGACAAGATAACTGAGCAGCAAAAAAATATTCTGGGCTTTAGTCCTTTTGGCACGCTAGGTGGGCACGACGGATCGAGTGTGTCTTCTGCGNACTTTAACCCCAACAAAGAATCNATAGGAATCCTCAAGCCTTAGTTTTNANACTAGANTTNACGACGCGAAGAAGAGNACTAAGAGATAGCCATCCGACATTGACCGATTAATCTCGCTGCCAACTGACCGGCGCTNGTAGGCGAAGCGTAAGTAACTNACGCGTAGNTTAAAATTCTTTGAAGCAAGGCATCTTGCAGGGCTGTATTGATGCAGTCAAAACTCCTATAGTCGATGAAAATCACTGGCAAAAAAGATATGGATACATGGTCTGCAACAGCACTGAATACAGCGCCGGATTCTGAAAATAGAATCCACAGTGACGAGTTGGCTCGGGAATACGGATTTGAAGGAGGTTTAGTACCAGGAGTAACCATATCTGCCTATCTGGTTCATCCTTTAGTCGAACTCTGGGGCAAGAATTGGCTCGACAGTGGCTATGCAAATTGCCGGATTACTTCTCCGCTGTATGACGGGGAAGCATTCGACGTCGAAACCGACATCGTGGACCCCTCGAGAGCAAACACGACTTTGGTGAGGCGCAACGGTGTAATCAGCGCTCATGCAGAAGTGGCTCTGACTGACCAATTACCTACGCCCCCAATCTTGCGCAAGGACAAATTAACCGATCTCGACTACAAGGCGCCCAACGCGAGCAGAGCAATTTGGCAGCAGCTCAAAGACGAAGGCTGCCGATCGTTTAATTATTCATGGTCTGAGGACACGACGCAGATTTATTTATCCAACCACAATGAACTGCCCAAATTGCTGCAGCCTACCGAGGGTGGGTACGCAAATTTATCGTTTTTATTGGGCTGCTCTAATTGGATCTTAGCTGGGAACGCGTTCATGAACCCATGGGTTCACTTACAAACTATTTCGCAAAACTATCGAGCNGTCGGCCGAAATTCCTCGCTAATAGCCCAAATGGAAATCAATAAAACTTACGAAAAGAAAGGTCACGAATTTATCGATGTCTTCGTTAACTTGTTCGATCAACGCGACGAAATGTGTGTCATGACAATTAACTTAACAGCCATTTATAAACTTAGGGGTTCTTAAAAAATCAGATCGATAGCTATTGAGGCCTCGTGGTGCCTTTATCGAATTGCTCAAGAAAGTAGACTGTTATTCATTCCGAATCCGCAAGAATTCGGCAATAAAAATATTCTCAGAAACGTCATAGCACGCGTATCTGTAACAGCAAAATTTTCTTCACAAGGCTATATCTCCGGAACTAAAACAGTAACCAGCTGGCGAAGCGCTTTTCGCGCTTGCCGACCGATGTATGATTTCGCGTGGTCGCTCATCCGCAGCGTAAATTTTTCTGTGCGCCTCGATAGCTAGAGTGCTGATACCTGCCGAAGCAAAGATGACTTTGACCGCTCTTCTGACACTTGGCAGGATTAGTAAAAAGGAGATCAATCATGAGCGACCTTCCACCCGCGGCTAAACGCATTCGAATCCGTCAAATCGCCCTTTGTACCGACGACATCTGGCCCGTTGAAACGGCGGTGGCCCAACAGCTCGAGGTGACGCCGGTTCACCGCGACAAACCTGGCGCTCCCATTTGGATGTTCAACTCCGTGATTGCGGTGGGCAGCACCTTTTTGGAAATTCTTCAGCCTGAACGAGACACCGCACCCACGCAAAAGTTTTTGGACAAGCAAGGCGGGCCCGCCGGCTACATGCTGTTGCTTCAGGTCGATGATTTAGATGCAGCTAAAACACGAGTTGAAGCGGCGAATGTCCGAGTAGTGATGGAAGCGCCAGAACGCAGCTACCATGGCATCACTGGCTCCGCTGTTCACCTACATCCCGGCGATACAGGCGGCGTGCTGACTTCATTAGATTGGATGGAAGATTGGGACAGTTGGGCCTGGGGTGGGCAGGCTTGGCCTTGGCATCAGAGAACAGACGTTGTTAGCGGTATCGTCGGCGCCGAGGTGACCTGTGCAAATCCATCAAAAATCGCTCAGCGCTTTGCCGAGTTTATTGGCAGAAGCATCGATGCGAACGGTCGTATGGAGCTGGACGACAGCTATATCAATTTTGTTCAGGGTGAGCCNGACCAACGCGACCGTCTCACCGCAATCGACATGCTAGCTACGGATCGTGCCAGAGTCGGAGAAATATTCGAGTTTGCGCGAACCAAAATCAGGTTGGTTTGAACATTGGTTGAATCCCCTTGTTGTTGACATGACTTTGAAACAGGCTCGCACAGATANCTCGCACCATGGATGACCCAAAGCCGAACATCGTGATTTCTGGCGCCGGGCCAGCAGGCGCCGTGACGGCATATCTGCTGGCAAGAGCTGGCGTTAGAACCACGCTAATAGAGCGGCACGAAGATTTTTCCAGAGAATTCCGCGGCGAATTACTGATGCCAAGCGGCCTAGAACCGTTACACCAGATTGGCCTTTGGGAAGATTTTGAAAAGGTCGGCCAAGTCGAGATAGATCGATTTCGCGCGTTTATTAATAAAAAGCCGTTCCTTTCACCGATCATGAACGCATCGGGGGCTCCGCGACGCAGCCCTCGCTGGGTTTCGCAGCCACAGCTTCTAGAAATGCTCGTTAGCAAGGCATCCGCATTCCCCAGCTTCACATTTCTTCGGGGTACTCGTGTCAGGAATCTGCTTCGCAAAGACGATCAGGTAACGGGAATAACCACCGATACGCATGGTGATATTCATGCAAGTTTAGTCATCGGCTGCGACGGACGCTCTTCAATCGTGCGAGCGCGATCNGGGATTGAGGCTAAAGCCGACAAGTTGCCGATGGATATCGTCTGGTTAAAGCTGCGTTGCCAGCCCAGCGGCGTTACTAACGCTTTACATTTTTATATAGGACAAGGTCGATTGGTGTTGGTTGCTCCGACTTATGATGGCTGTGTACAGGTGGGGTTCATAATCGCCAAAGGCTCTTTTAAATCCCTTCGAGAACTCGGAACCAGAAAGCTTATAGACCTGATAGCCGGGTATGTTGATCTGGATGTTGCAGACGCCCTTTTAAAGGTTGAAGCCGCGGAAGTGCAGCCATTTTTATTGAGCACGGTTGCAGACCTCGTAGATTCNTGGAGTCAGCCTGGTCTGCTACTGCTTGGCGATGCGGCGCACACCATGTCGCCGGTTGGCGGCCAAGGTCTAAATATCGCGATTCGCGATGCCGTTGTGGCGGCAAACCATCTAATTCCGGCCATGCGCCAGCCCACGAATTCAGGCCAGCTTCTAGAAATCTGCCGTGTAATTGAAAAAGAGCGTCTTACGGAAATTAAGACCATTCAAGCCAGTCAAGCCAAAGCCCCTAAGATTATGCTGAGTCAATCACTTGGTATGAAGGCAGTATTCGCGGTCCTGCAAAAAATAGGCGGTGGCAGAGAAATAGAAGCCTCATCTGATCCGGGTTTCGCACAATTTCTCTCGGGCGTTACCGCTGTCCACCTGCAGCCAGATGTGTGAACCCCTCGTGGGAATGCCAGAAAAAACGCTTCGTCGGCAAACCAACGAGACTGCAAAAATCTCGCGCACGATAACTATTGCGAAGATTCCCACGAAGCTACAAGTTTGACCGAAATAGCTGCCTATTCTGACCCGCTCACGCATTTAGAGACGTCGCCAGAGGACGAACCGTGTTCAAGTTGAGCCGTTGGTTTCGCCAGATCCCACCTCGATCCCATCCCAGGCTCGTCTGGTAGCTGCCTCAAATAGAATCTGTCGGTTTTGTTCTGTCCCCGCCGGTTCCGATTCTCCGAAAATCGCTCTTACCCAATGTCCGTCCGTGGGGTTCGGTAAAATTATGAACTGCTGTCCGATGTCTTTGCGATCTCGCTCCATGAGTGCAAAGCGCTCGTCTACGTCCTTGACGTAATAATCTCGCTTAAAGTCGTTTAAGTTATCCCCCAGCAACAAGATTAACTCATGTGTTTGCCTCACCGCCTCTCGAGCCGGCGTTTTATCAGATGTCTCGCGGTATACGGTGAGATGGGCNGAATCCGCAAATGGCAGTTCCAAATATTGAAGCTGCTTTAGCGCGTAATCGTAAGTGTTTGGACCCTGATTACGGCTAGTGACATAGAACACCTCGACTTCCTTGCTCTTACAATGATTTAAAAACTCGAATGCACCGGGTACTAGTGTTATTAAATTTTCAGGTATCCACTTATCCCAAACACCGTCATCAAAAAAATCAATGCCTTCCTTAAGCAAATAACCCCAGTAGCTCGATGCGTGCACGATCGTATTGTCCAGATCAGTTATAACAGCCAAGGGTCGATCGGAATTCCTGAACTTTTCCGTGGCTTGATCTACTCTCAGTGTCGCAAGATTAAAGGCTTGGTGACACAGCGCGCCAAACTCAGCAGCGGTCTCCGACCAGGCTACAGCCCACAAGAGTGGGTTTTGGGTCGGGGCAGATGTNGGCCGTGCAGTTTTATCAGCCGCGTCGCTTGCACGGGTCATTAACGGCATCGTTAACCCTCCCGCCAAGATCGTTGCCATCAATGTTCTTCGATCAATTTTTGAGCCCTGCTCACTCATAGGTGGGCCTGCAAAAATTCTAAGTAAGCCTCTGACGCGAGAATTCGATTTTCGCGTTTTCTAAAACCATGGCCCTCATCGGGGAAGAGTACATACTCGACAGGAACTTCATTAGCTCTAACCTTCTCCACCAATTCATCACTTTCTATTTGTAAGACCCGTGGGTCATTCGCACCCTGAACGACGAGTAAGGGCTTGATGATTCCCTCTGCGTGAAACAGGGGCGAAATTGCTTGCAACCGCTCACGATCAGTTTCGGGATCGCCAAGCTCCGCATAGAGGGCCGTTCGATAAGCGCCCCACCACGGAGGGATCGACTCTAGCGTCCGCAACCAATTAGTCACGCCAAAAATATTTATGCCGACATCAAAGACGTCTGGTCTAAACGCTAGAGCAGCTGCGACCATATATCCGCCATAGGAACCACCAATAATTCCAATGCGTTGGCCGTCGATCCAGTCATATCCGGCCAAAAAGCCCTTTGACGCGACGACATCTCCCAAATCCGCCTCGCCATGTTTCAAGTCATCAAGATGATAGAAAGTCTTTCCATATCCGCTGGACCCACGATTGTTAATTTGGAATACCGCATATCCGTGATTGACTAAATGCTGAATAGTTGGCGAGTAGCCCTTTCTGCTCTGCCCGCCTGGCCCGCCGTGAACCCAAACTAACGCAGGCGACGGATTTTCTTTGCTGGCTTGGATGGGTCGATACAAAATGCCTGGGATCTCCAAACCGTCGTAGCTCGGAAAACGCACTACGACACCTTCCACCATATGCTCGCTGTCGATCGAAGGATTGAGTGCGTTGGTCAATCGCTTGGGGCTGGAATCCAATGTCATGTAAAAAAGGTCATTCGGTGCGACGTCGCGGTTTAGCCCGAAAGCAATTCCAGACTCATCCCGATTGAAACGAACCTGAGCAAGGTCGCCGACGGGAATCGATTCAAGCTCGACAATTCTCTNCTCCTCTTCATCAAAAATTGTCACTTCGGTTTGCGCATCAACATTAATTCCNGTTACTCGGTACCGNCCGCTCGGTGAGTAGGCCACGAACATCACATCCCAAGAATCTGCAACCAACTTTGTGCGCACTCCTGTTTCTAGCGACAAAGTCCATGCCTCAGTAAATTCGCTGAATTCATTTGTTGAATAAATCAGTTGTTTGCTGTCGGCAGAAAATCCATACACCGAATGTGATACGTCACCTTCATGCGGCGTCACCTTTATCAGCTCTGGCTTTTTCGCTGCAAGATCAACCAAAAATAAATCGCTGTCGGCATTACTGTTGTTCTCAACATAAACGACCCACCGACCGTTTTTACTGATGGCGCCAATGTCCAAGCCCTGTGTATTCGTATAGATCAATGAACGGTTAAGGTCCGTGCTTGAGTAGGCGTAAAAGTCGAAGGCGGCGTCGTCTCGCTCATTGGTGTACACATAAAAGACATCGCCATTACCTGACCAACCTCCAAAGCCCGCCTTCAACCCCTCACCCGGCGTTAGGTCGACTGCTTCACCAGCTGGCGTCATCAAATAAACGTGCGTTAATTCATCGCCATTCCCATCTTGGGTATAGAGAAAACGCTCATCGCGTGGGAACCAGCTAATGACATATACGCCTTTATCCGAGGACGTCGTTAGCGGTGATCGCTTGCCATCGGTTAAAGCAATTCGGTACGCGTTAAACACCCCGGTTTCATTGGAGCTGACGATCAGATCGCCATTGATTGCCGAGAAGGCGTTCGCGCCTGAAGCACCCATTCTAAAATCGGTAGTCTGGTGAAATTCAGCCGCGGAATATTCAGCTGTGGGCGTGACGATTTCGTCAGGAGAAACGTTCTCTACGTCTACTCTGGTGCATGATGCGCTGCAGAGAGCGAGTATCATTGCGAGCGTTATACGCTGGATATTAGGGCCACCAGATCTCGGGCTTAAACATCGATCTACCATTACTAACTCATAGGTTACGAAGTTACGCGAAATATATCATTGGATTCCTCACCCTAGCTCGCTTCATCTGGCTTTGAGAAGTACCTGCCAGCCGAGGTGAGATACTTCCACGCCTTTGCTTTGTAAAAACGTGTCGCGCAAGGCAAGTTATGTTGCGAATAAAAAGCTAGAACCCTTGGGCTTGAATAATCACTAGGTGGCGATTGGGCTGCTGAAATCTGGAATGCCTTGCCATCGGCTAGAATCGCTACCCCGCAGGACGGCTATCGTTTTTATCACATCAGGATTCGCCAGGCCCCAGGGTGCTGAGCCGGTCAACACGCGAATGATATTCTCTGCCTGACGAATCGGACATTCTTCAAGGAATGTTGGGGAAAAACCAGCAAGATGCGGCGTTACAATAACATTGGGTAGCGACAATAGAGGGTCATGCGATTCGACGGGNTCGACTTCAGTCACATCGAGCGCAGCCGCCTCTATCGTTCCCGATTTCAACGCCGAGGCTAAGGCATCGCCGTCAATCACAGGCCCTCGCGACGTATTGACTAGCATTGCGGTTGGCTTCATTAACTTAAGCGTGTCCGCGTTGATAAGGTGCCGCGTCTCCTCGGTGAGCGCTGTATGAATCGAGACATAGTCTGACTGCTTCAACAATTCTTCCAGCGAGACGAGCTGCACGCCAAGCAAATCTGCTGTTGTCTGAGGTACATAGGGGTCGTGCGCGATAATGTTGGCTGGACCAAAGCCTCTCATGCGCAGGGCGAATGCACGACCAATGTTGCCAAAACCAATCACGCCCACCGTGTGTCCAGCTATCCGGCGAACAGAGCGCATATATTCAACGGTTAGTTTTCGATCATCCCGCCATCCACCATCACGCGTAGTGCGAACGGAGTCGACGATTCTCCTTGTTAACGCGAAAAGCATGGCCGCCGCNTGTTCTGCTACCTCCGCCGTATTTATACCCGGCACGTTGCAGGCGAGGATGCCTAATTCAGTGGCGGCATCGAGATCAATCGAGTCAACACCAACGCCCATACGACTGACAACTTTTAGCTTTGGGCAAGCTTCCATTACCTTTCGCGAGGTCAGTGGCTTCACACCAACCTGAGCACCATCGGCATCTCGTAATAAATCAATCATCTGTTCCTCGGATCGGCAGACACCTTCCACGACCTCGAAGCCTGCGGATTCAAAAAGATCAACCCGATTGAACGGACTCGACTGAAGAGCAATTTTCATAACATAACTACCAGACAAAAAACTTAATATAAAACTCTCGTACAGACGCTCAGCCTAGACGGTTAAACCGCTTAGCCTGCGTCGCTACTGCGGTGCAATCTTCACAACCCTCTCTCGTTCGCCCGACTTAAACTGCAATTGTTCCCAACACCCAGACGATTTTAGGAATCCTTCAATAAAATTTCGATCGGTTTCATGCAGATCCGCAAGTTCCTGCTTGAGGGATAGCAGACACTTTAGGCGATAACCCGGCCCTTTTATTTCATTAGCAAGGTCGTCTAATCCGCGTGATTCTCTTGCCATGTCTTGCAACGAAAAATAGAAAGGTGCGAGCGCTTGGACTATTTTTAACAACTCGTCCGTAAGACATTGCTTGGGATCGGCCCACTCGCCATCTACGCCAGACGCGTCGTCGAGCAGTTGTGTCCACTGAAAGGTTCGAACAGCCTGCTNTTTTGTAATAGAGGAGATATACGGGTCCACAACATACTGCGATAGCTGGCCAAAGAGGCCAAACTCGGCTATCGAAGGGCGCGTCCCAAAGAAAAAAAGCGACTTTTTCAAGCCCGCCTCTAGTGCCTCCAAGATCAACTCGAGGTTCTTTTGAACCTCTTTCACAGGGAATTGAGCCGCAGCGCCTAATTGAGATTGCTGCCTTTTTATAAACGCACCGGATATGCGGTTAAGTTCCTGGTCTGCCAGTGCACCATTCCATCCAATCATTTGCCGGCGGCCACACCAGTCGGCATCGGTCGTCCAGCGGAAATAAAACATGGGAAACGGCATACACTCGTCAGCCATATCCTCTATTAGCCTGGCAATAAAGGCGATGCCTGGATTGGGCGGAATGATCGATCTGCCGGAGTACAAAGTCTCGAGCTCAAGCATTATCGGGGTCGAGTCCGACTTAAAATCACCATTTGGATACATAACCACAGGGACTACGCCTTTGGCAGCCCTATTCAGGGGAGAGTCAGGGCTCCCCTCACCTAAGTTCCCTTCACCCGTAAAACCAGATTGGGGCACGAGCCAAACATGGGGGATTCGCCGATATCTGAAAACTGCTCTCAGTTTTATCGAATACGTTGATGCTGGTCCTCCGAATATTTGAAACTGTTCTTCCTGTGAATCCACCACTCGTCCCTTAGTTATTAGAAAAAGTTTGCCCCGCGGTTACTCGTTTAAAGATTGCGTCTTGGTCCTGAACATTGAAGGCCGACTACTCCTCCCAACTTTGATCGAACGACCAAAATTACTCGGGTTGCGGCGTGGGTAATGCTCAAACGATACGCCAGTACCCGCAGGAGGATTGCTTCTTAAGATATTACCAAACCTTCTCCCATCGCCCTGACTTGATGGACGCGTACAGCGCCAGAGCGGTACGCAACTCACCAAGCGAAAACTCCGGGCTGGCTGCCATGTCAGTACCGTCAAGGATTACCTCACAGAAGTTCTTGATTTCCTCACCATACGAATTCTTCCTGCCTGCAACACCGCTCATGATGATTTCGCCTTTCGGGAAGGAACTGTTAAAAAGCGTCAACACACCCTCGCGACCACCGGTAATCAGAAGCTCCCCCTCTGTTCCTGTGACACGAAACAAGTCGGCAGGCCCGGCTGCATGCGCGTAGTTTTGACAGTTTAGAACTCCGGCACTTGCGTTTTCAAACTTTATCAACATTCGTGACCAGGATTCCCCCTCCATCATAGGCACGTGGTTACCCGCCACACCAATTACCTCTGATATTTCGCCCATCATCATCCGCAACGGCCTTATCCAGTGCGCGCCTCCATCAATAGTGACGCCCCCACCGGCAGCGGACAGATCGTAACGCCAGGGCCGTGAGGCTCCCGAATCAACTGTTACACGATCATAAAAGTTGCCGCTCGCACTGATTAAGTTGCCAATTGCCCCGTCATCGATCAGTTGACGAGCCGCAATAATATCCGGCCAATATTGAGATTGTTCGGCGATCATAAAAGTGGTGTCTACATCGCGACTTGCTCGAAGAATCCGCTCGGCACTTTCTAACGTATGCGCAATCGGTTTTTCTAGCAGAACGTGCTTGCCAGCAGCAAAACAGGCCAGCGCAGCAAATTCATGCGACGCATGCGGCAACATAATGTCTACCGCATCGAAATCGCCCATTTCGAGGGCTTCACCGATTTCAGTAAAACCGTCTGCCCCGGTTTCACTAACCATGGCCTCCAATGCAAGTGGATTTTTGTCGACTACGACGGTGACATCAACGCGCTTTGCAATTTGTTGAATACCCGCCCAGTGTGCTTGCGCAATTCCACCGCAGCCAATTAACGCCATTTTCAATCTGCTGGTTGCCATCACGGTTCAGTTTTTAATGATTCTTTCTGAAGCTAGCACCGCATTCACACCTTGTCGATCGAACACCCCAATCCAAGGCAAGCGTAATCGGTAGTTCTTTGCTAAAAAATCTTCGATGACTCACCGGATACGTCTTTGCCAGATTAAATTGCAAGCGATATTGTTGTTAAGACGTAGCACTTGGGATAACCCGCCATGACTCATGAGGTAGATACATCAGCACTGACCTCTGCTTTGGCTAAAGCCAAACAACGTTATGCCGACGCCAACCCCCTTAGCGCCGCAGCGTTCGCAGACGCTAAGAGCTCCGGCATTGCGGGCGGAACCAATCGCGCTTCGATCTTTTACAAACCATTTCCGCTTACCTTTGTCGANGCCAAGGCCGCTACAGCGGTTACCGCCGATGGCCAACTCGTCACAGACTTTCTTGGCAACTACACCGCGGGATTGTTTGGTTTCTCGCCCCAGCCTGTAATCGACGCAGTTACCCGGGCGATGGCCAATGGCCATGCCCTAGGCGGTGCGCCCAACACTATGGAGGCGNGCGTGGCTAAGGCTTTGGTAGGTCGATTCAACACAATGGATATGGTGCGCTTTAGCAATACCGGCTCTGAAGCGAACACCTACGCCATGAACACGGCGCGCGCAGTTACCGGCCGTAGCAAGATCCTAATGTATTCCGGTGCTTATCACGGCGCTTGGATCCACGGTGGCGACTTGGCACTGGATATCCCTTACGAAAAAATTCTTGTGCCCTATGGGGATGCCGACCAAATTTGCGAAGTCATCCACGATAACGCGGACGATCTGGCGGCGTTCATCATGGAACCTGTGATGGTGAATCCGCAGGTTTATCTGAAACAGGTTGCACCCAGCGCTTACTTGCAGCAGATACGCAACGCTTGCTCAGACGTAGGGTGTGCTCTCATCTTTGATGAGGTGATGACCTCGCGCCTCGCCCCTGGGGGTGCTCAAGAACTGGTAGGCGTTGCGCCGGACTTCACTACCTTTGGAAAGTANTATGGCGGTGGCTTACCTTTCGGCGGCTTTGGCGGCAAACGCGAATGGATGGAGCGGCATGATCCAGANCATCCACAGAGCATTAACAGCGGCGGAACGTTTAACCAAAATGCGCTATCCCTTGCNGCGGTTNATGCGGTTTTGTCAGATTTATGGAGCCCAGAGCAATGTCGTGAGCACAACGCCAAGGGCGACGAATTTCGCGAACAACTAAATAAATTAATGCACTCTTTAGGTGTGCCATGTCAGGCACAAGGCACCGGGAGCCTAATGACCTTGATTTGGCAGCATCGACCGGTGATAGNAAAAGAACCTTGTANCGAGCACAAACAGCGCTTGGATATTGCGAACCATCGGGCCGTTGCAGAAGCCGCGCAGCTGTTTTGGTTCTNCATGCTCCACGAGCACAATATTTTGGCTGGCAGTCCGCGGCTCAACTATTTGACCTTGCCCGTACCGCTGGGACCCGATGACTACCAGCGCTTCCTCGTCGGCGTNNAAGACTTTGCAGGGGCCTATACGCTGGAATTGCAGCAGCTGGCGCTGGCTACGGCTTAACTGGCTTGGAGCGATGCTTTAACCCGCCGTTAATGCCTGTCCCGAAGCCTCGGCAACTGGGACTATAAAACACCCAGATCGCGCTAAAGACCGCAGCCAGAAACGGGTTTTGCGCGTACAAATCGATCCTACAAAATCTGCTGAACGGTAAATTTCCGGCTTCCCTAGCGTCTGCCCATGCTTAACTTGTCAAACGACAAGCAAAAGATATAGTAGCTCGCTGGGACAAGAATAAAAAAGGAGTGCCCATGGGCCTTCGACGCTTTTCGGTCATCCTAATGGCTTTTCTACTTACTGCGCTGCCGTTTACTACAAGCATTGCGGATCAAGCCGATCATGCAGCGGCGAGCGCGCCGGCCAAGCCCAATATTGTGATTTTGCTTGCGGATGACTTGGGATGGGGGGATGTGGGCTACCACAACGCTGAAGTGGACACGCCAAATATTGATGCCATTGCTGCAAAAGGTGTGGAGCTTGACCGCTTTTATGTGAACCCCACCTGCTCACCGACACGCGCATCCCTGCTGACCGGGCAGTTTTCGACATCTCATGGCGTCAATGCCCCCGTTCAATGGCACTCTACGGCGGGGCTTCCGCTAGAATTAACAACCCTGCCGGACTTACTGAAAAAAGTCGGCTATCAGACTCACTTAGTGGGTAAGTGGCATTTGGGTAATTCGAATGCCGCGTATTGGCCTCAAGAGCGCGGGTTTGATTCATTTTACGGCCATCTTAACGGTGGCGTAGGTTACTTCGACCACGTGTTTTCCGGCGGGTTGGATTGGCAAAAGAACGGCGTAACTCTGCGTGAGGAAGGCTATACCACCGAGTTAATTAAAAACGCCGCGATAAAGCGAATCGAAAACCGCACTGATGAAGACGCCCCGCTGTTTCTTTTGGTGTCATTTAACGCCATCCACACCCCCATCGAGGAACCAGAAAATGCCAGCGCCAAGCACCAAGGCCGCGCCACTTTGCTGCGAATGATTTCGTCTTTGGATGCGGCCGTTGGTGAGGTTGTCGACAGTCTCATGCTGCAGCCTTGGGGTGAGAACACCGTGATTATATTTGCCAGCGATAACGGCGGCTCTTCTCCCAAACCCTGGCTGATCGAATTGCTAATTCCACCTATGCGCGATGGCTACAGTAGCAATGGTCAGCTTAAGCAAGGCAAGGGTTCGGTATTCGAAGGCGGCATCAGAGTTCCTGCCGCGATTTGGTGGCCCGGTAACATGGAGTCCCGTAAGCCCTTAGAACAAGTTGCACATATCGCAGATATTCTGCCCACACTCACCGACATTGCAGGNGCTGGTATCCCTGCCGTGGACGGGCGAAGNATAAAGGATGCGCTCATCANAAATACGCAACTGCAACAGCGCCCCATTGTGGTTGCTAACTTTGACAGCGAGGCAATAATCGACTGGCCCTGGAAGGTCGTGCGCGAGGGTTCCTTCCCCATAACGCCCGAGTTTCTGAAGTCGGACACTTGGTATCTCTACAACATAGAATCTGACCCNAGCGAACTGGACGACTTAAAAACGCAGTTTCCCGAGAANTTCGAGCAGATGCGCTCTGCCCTTTTGACTACGCCGCGGCGCAAGTCGGTCGAATTCAGCACGGATCAATCTTGGGACACCTTTGGCGGCGAAGAAACACGGCCGCCATGGGCTGAGGCTGCTATTCGCTGAGACAAGCGCGAGTGTTGTCATACGCCGCAGTAATGCCCTACCTGGGAAGGTCTGACGGCCATAGGCCGGTATGTTTCAACCCAGCCAACTCCGTCGTCGCCGCAACAACCGCCGGGTGGGCAAAGTCCAAACAACCCTTGGCATAACTCGGACGCCTCTGCAAAGCTGACCAGTAGCCCTCCACTGCGGGTCGATCGCGGGTGAGTAGATGCAGCCAATCGCCCTCGCGAAGACGGTCAAAAACAACCATCATGCCAACATCTGCAAGCGTGAATTGATCACCGCAAATCCATGGTCCGCCGCTGTCGGATAGCTGCTGCTCAAGATCATCCAAATGCGCGCTCATCGCTTTGGCGGAACGATTAATGATCGCGCTCACCGGCTTTAACGTCAGGGTTTTAGCAAGTCCGGCAAGTTTCATGAGCAAAAAGAACACGGCTCGCCGCTTAATACGGTGAAACAGTAAGCCCTCGATTATTTTAAACACCGGAATTTTCGCAACCATGGATGCAAAGATAGGCAAAGTAAGACCGGGCGCTGCATTACCCGCTGTCTCTTCAGGCGAATCAATTGGGTCATCGCCGAGCAGTGAAGTTTTGCGCACCCATTCGTCCATGACTTTTCGCGACGCAGCATCCTGCGGGACCAGAACGCGAGCATCATCGACCCTAGACGCAACATAAGTTAACTGTTCGTGCGATTCGTAAATTGGGTGTCCGTTATGCAACAACACAGGCACCGTCGCGCCAGGATTCACCTTGAGAAACTCCCGACTGATGTTTTGATAACTGCCGGTCTCAATCAGATCAATAGCAACACTGTCGTAACTCACATCGTATTCCGCCAGACAGACCCGGATTTTTTTCGAGCAGAGGGAAAATGGATTGTGATAAAGGGTCCATTCGTCCGTATACGGCAAGCGGATCTGCGGTTGGAAGCCCGGCTGCATGACCTGAGTTTTGCGCAACGCACGCTCTCGCAAAAAAAGCGTGACACCAAGCAATGTTAAGGTCAGCAATACACCAATGCCGACTGTGGTTACATCAAATGGCACGGACTACTGCCCAGGCACGCCTTCAGGGCCCCAATGCGTTCCCAATAAGTCCGCCGGCGTTCTTTTATGCGAACCGAAGGATTCGTTAAACAAATCACCGTCGGTGAAGTGTTCAAGCACAAAGCCGTTGGGGTCTTTCCAATAGTCAAAAACCTGACTGCCGAGAATGTGCTTGCCAACCCCAAAGGAGTGCTGATAGCCGGCCTTCTTCAGCTCATAATGGCTCTGCATCAGAACGTCCCAATTTGCCACTTCAAAGGCAGCATGATTGAAGTCAGCATGGCCTGCGTTAATAAAAAATACCGTGTGATGATCTACAAACTCCGCACCGCGATTGCATCGAGTGAATGCCCCGAGAGTTTGCTCTTTGCCATCTTTATCCATGACGATTTCATCAGAGATCATGAGTCCGAGCCGGCGCTTATACCATTCAAAGGTCTCGTTAAAATCATTGACCATCAGCACCACGTGACCCAAGCGTTTGATTAGGCATTCCGGCGCCTCAAAAGCAACCCTTTGCCCTAACCTCTGTTTATCGTCACCCCGNTTAAAATCGGATCGACCTGCAATATTGAGTGAACGGGCATNGCGGCCACCCGCGATGACGTCTACCGCAAAACCGTTNGGATCTGTNAGCCGTGTAATCANACCGCCGCCTTCCATAGGGTTCGATTCAACCGGCGCACCGTCTATGGCGGCAATTTCTCGTAACGCCGCTTCGGATTCAGCCGCAAAACCTACGCTCACAAAAGCTGGTTCACTGGATTCTTCGGCAAGGTAAATATACGGACTGCAGTCTGTTCCTCGAGCCGAGAGTAGTCCGTTTTCGATCTTAGTTTGAAAACCAAAGTCGTCCAAAAACTGCTTCTGCGCCTGCAGATCGGCGACACAAAACCTGACATATGCAATGTCTTTGATATTTGCCATCGTCCCCTCAAGCCTAACTTGCCAAACGACAAGCAATATATATAGTGGCCCCACGCGACACAAGTTCATTTCTGCGACTCATATGCAATCTGCCAAGCTAATTATCTCACCCAACAGCGCGGGAAAACTTCGTGATGCCGAGACGACCAAACTAAAGCTCATCACCGCCGCACTAGTGGCCTTCTCCACCCGCGGTTATGACGCCTCCTCTACCCGCAGCATCGAAACCGAAGCAGGCGTTAAGCGCGGCCTAATCAACTACCACTACGGCTCTAAAGAGGCGCTCTGGAAAGCAGCTGCAGAACACTTGATGTCCCTTACCGAGAGGGAACTTGGCGCAGCCTTAGACCACATCAAAGCGGTCGAAGAAGGCGCGCGACTGCGTTTGTTTGTGCGCACCTACGTNGCTTTTTGCGCCAGGCATCCAGAACTTAATCGGCTGATGATTCAAGAAGGAATGAACAATGACTGGCGCCTAGAGTGGCTCCTGGAACGCTCGGTTCGTCCNTGGTACGCGCAGGTCTGCAAACTCTTTGACCAAGCCGACGCGCTTGGTATGGCACCGAAGATGAGCGCCCATCAATTTTATTACACCCTCACCGGCGCGGCGACGCTACTCTTTTCCAACGCTGCAGAGGCGCAAGCGCTGTCGGGGAGGAATCCACTAGAACCGGCGGCCGTTGAGGCTCATGCCAATGCTGTCGCCGACTTATTCACCACCTAGAGAAACCCTTATGAAGCTGATCACGTTTACTGAATCTTCGCGCACCCGCATCGGGTTACTGCAGGGCGAGCAGGTTGTAGATCTATCTCAGGTTGCGCCAACCTTGCCCGACGACATGCTTACCTTGCTGCAGTCCGGCGCAACGGCCATGACAGAAGCCGCCAAACATCAGCAGGGACCCACTCATTTTGCCGTTGCCGATGTGGTGATTGAGGCGCCCATAAAGCGGCCACCAAAGATTTTAGCGATCGGCCTAAACTACCGAGCTCACGCGGAAGAGAGCAATATGGAAATCCCCAAATACCCGGTGGTTTTCACAAAACAAGCTACCGCTGCGAATGGCCCTTACGCGCCAATTCACTCGCCAAGCGAAACCAATATGCTCGATTACGAAGGGGAACTGGGTATNGTCATCGGCAAAACGTGCCGCCGCGTGAGCAAAGCCGATGCCAACCAAGTCATCGCTGGCTTCTGCGTGCTGAATGATGTGAGCGTTCGCGAGTGGCAGTTTTTGGCTACCCCGCCGCAGTTCACCATGGGCAAATCTTGGGACACCCACAACCCTTTTGGCCCTGCCATCGTGACCCCTGACGAAGTTGACCCGCACAACCTGATGCTCCGCACTTTCGTCAATGGCGAGATGCGTCAGGAAACAAATACCGACGATTTGATCTTCAACTGTTACGACATCATCGAGTTCTTGAGTACNGCCTTCACCCTTGAGCCNGGTGACGTCATCGCCACTGGCACCCCNAGTGGAGTGGGCGCGGCCATGCAACCCCAAGGGACACTGCAAATTGGCGACACAGTAAAAGTNGAGATTGAAGGCCTTGGTTTTATCGAGAACGATGTNATCACCGAGCCCGATACCGCCAAGATTCAATGAGCGCAGCTGCAGAAACCGGCGCCACCTTCGACGTTGCCGTAATCGGCCTTGGCCCTGTGGGGTGTCTGGGCGCAATCTTATTTGCCGAAGCGGGGCTTACCGTCGTCGCTNTNGAAAAAGAGCCTGAAGTATATGCCNTACCGCGGGCGGTAAATTTGGATGGCGAAATCATTCGGGCNNTGCAGCCAGCAGGATTGGCGGACGCGATNCATCNATTAATGCAGCCGCTTCGAGAGGGCGAGCGCGCGGGCTTCGCCAACTCCAAACGACAATGGCTGTTTGGTGGAAATTCAAGATCCATNGGCAGCAATGGCTGGCCGCCGGCNAACATGTTTGATCAACCCGAACTGGAGCAGCATCTGCGCGCNCAGGTGCTCTCGCATCCCAATGTCACGACATACATCGGTTACCAAGTAACCGAGTTTACGAGCGCTCAGGATCAGATTTCGCTCAGTGCCGAAGGTACGGATGGTGATTTGATGTTGGCAGCGAGTTATTTGGTGGCCTGCGACGGCGCAAACAGTCCAACCCGTAAAGCACTCAACATCGGCTTGCGCGACCTTGGCTACGACCGAGACTGGTTAGTGATCGACGTCGAGATGCTTAAACCCCACGACTTACCTAACGAGGTGTTGCAAATCTGCGATCCAGATCGCATTCACACCTATGTGGCAACAAAGGACCCCTACCGCCGCTGGGAGTTTCAATTAAACCCCGGCGAAAGTGCTGAGCTGATGCTGGAACACAACACCATTCACAGACTGCTAGAAACTTGGACGCCACGAGACAGCTATAAAATTCGACGTGCAGCGGTTTATCAGTTTCATGCAGCAATAGCAGATGAATGGAGACACGATCGGGTATTCATTGCAGGCGACGCCGCCCATCAAACGCCACCTTTTTTGGGTCAAGGGATGAATACCGGTATGCGCGATGTCATCAATCTCGCCTGGAAGTTGCCGTTGGTGTTGAACGACGAATGCGCTGGAAACCTACTCGACACGTACCAAGCCGAGCGCAAAGACCATGCACACGACCTCGTGTCCTGGGCTGTCGACATGGGCCACTTGATGGAGCACATTGCCGCGGCAGAGGCCGCAGAACGCCGGGGCGAAAAACCGCCCCCGGCGCAGCAAAAATCCAAAAAATCGGGCTATGGGCAAGGCCGCGAGTTGCCCCCGATTCGATCGGGCGTGGTCTTGAGCGAGCAAGTTTCCGATGACGGGGCGACTGGATACCTACTCCCCCAACCACTCATTCGAGACACAGGCGGCAAACAATGTCGATTCGATGAACTGCTCGGTCCACACTTTGCGTTGCTCACGATGGGGCCGGCCGTTGTGAATAAGGCCAGCGCCGCGGTACTGAACGCGCTGCGCGTTAAGGCGATTGACGTTTCCACCCTCGAGCTCGTACAAGGTAAGTTCCCGGAATTACTGACCGCAGGCGAAGCCTTGCTACTGCGGCCAGACAGGATCGTATTCGGACATACGGACGACAAGACATCTNTCGATATGTTGTGTTCCAAATTGGCGAGCGCTATTGCTGTTAAGTAATTGTTAAACCTCGTTTCCGCTGATAACCCTGTATGATCGACATTCGAAGCTCGTAGAGGCAAAACTTTTTTCGGCCCCGTTCCCGTCCGGCGACGAGATAAGACAGTAGCGCGCGTGATGGAGGAGAGCGTTTTGCGAACACTTTGTTTTACTTTAATTACACTCTTTATGGCGCCCGCCTGGTCCCAAATTGACTCTGGCGCCGCCGTATTTGGGAGCTTTACAAACGAAGCGCGGGCAGCGTCGCTATCGAGTGAGGTGTCTAACTTACTCAACATCCGCACTCGCATCGAAGAGGTCGAGATTAACGGTCGAAACTTTTTTCGAGTTTTAAGTATCCCCCAGTCCGAACAACAAACGCGGGAAATTATTAGCACGGCAANACAACGCGGCTACGCAGACGCTTGGTTCACATGGCAGTCAATCCCAACGCCCTCTATTAGTGTTCGAGATGCAGNGGCTGCGACGTTACCTGACACCGACGGGCGCACACCGCCCACTCGACCGACTATCGAATCTGAATCAACCAACGCAGCTGATAATGATCCAATTCGGTCTTTCCAATCAAATTTCGAAGAGCAGTTAGGGCATATTCCTAGACTCGATACACCTCAGATCACAATAGACGGCCACATTGACGAGACCGCTTGGCAACGCGTCCAAGCCTTTGACCAATTCACTGTGCTTAACCCGGACACGCTCGAACCTAGCCGCCACGAAACGCTAACGCGAATATTCCACGACGATAATGGCCTCTACGTCTCAGCAGTCATGAAGCAGCCTGCCGCAACTCTCGTAGAGAGGCTTTCTGCACGCGATGAAGACATTAATCGAGATGGTTTCTCGCTGATGCTTGATACCTCCGGAGAGGGACTTTACGGCTATATCTTTGGCCTCAATCTGGGCGGTACCAAGCAAGAT
This sequence comes from Gammaproteobacteria bacterium, assembly GCA_002704325.1. Taxonomy (GTDB): domain Bacteria; phylum Pseudomonadota; class Gammaproteobacteria; order Pseudomonadales; family Azotimanducaceae; genus UBA4421. The sequence goes on from PAFJ01000016.1 coordinate 20,454, forward strand.
GGCAAACTTGCCCCGGAAAGTGTGATGTCATACGAATGGGATGGCGCTTGGCGCGGCGAAACACAGACGCTGGCAGACGGCTGGAGTGCAGAAATGTTTATCCCCTGGTCGATTCTGAGCATGCCGGAGTCAGACGCACAGCGTCGCCTAGCGATTTTTGTCGCTCGAAAGGTAGCCTACTTAGACGAGTTTTGGGGCTGGCCGCAATTACCACTTTCTGGAGCGCGGTTTATTTCTGGTTTCAGTCGCTATCAGATACGGGAGTTAGAGCTCGGGCAACAGTGGGAGGCCTATCCCTATGCGTCGACAAATGCAGATTTTATGAGTGAAGAGAGCGATGCCCGAGTTGGCGTTGATGTGTCCTGGCGGCCAAGCAGCAATCTACAGCTTACAGCCACGCTGAACCCCGATTTCGGATCCGTGGAGTCTGACGATGTCGTAGTCAACCTCACAGCTTACGAGACTTACTTCCCAGAAAAACGTCTTTTTTTCCTCGAGGGCACCGAGGTCTTTGAAACCACACCACGATCGAGGTCAGATTGGAGCAGTCCGCGCGGAAGCGGCGGCAGAAGCGCNATTCTCCCTTACACTATGGAGCCCACTACATTATTAAACACTCGCAGAATCGGTGGAGCTGCCCGCAACGTGGAACTCCCCGCCGGGGTCAGCGTCGAAGGCGTCGAATTGAGCAAGCCCACCGAATTGTTTGGCGCCGTCAAAGCTGTGGGACAATCCGGGAATCTGCGCTACGGTTTTTTATCGGCCTTTGAAAATGAGTCGAATTTACTGGGCCAAAATGATGTGACCGGTGAGCTGATAACCGTGACCAATGATGGCCGCGATTTTGGCGTCGCGCGACTCCTCTACGAGTCGTCCTCTGGAGAGGGCCGTAAGTCCATCGGTTATTTAGGTACTCTGGCAAATTCTGAGCAATTCGACGCTACGGTCCACGGAGTGGATACGCACTGGATGTCCCCGAGCGGCAGGTGGTCAATCGACAATCAATTTATGGCCTCTGAAAAAAAGGACACAGTAGGTTACGGAATATTTGTCGACGTAGCCTATACGCCTCGACAAGGCTTGAGCCACAGCTTGGGCATTGATGCCTTAGATGACGCGCTGGATATTTCTGACTTAGGTTATCTAAGAACCAACGACTCTTACGGAGCTTCCTATAATTTAATGTCGATGAAATCCCAAGGCCTTCCAAATTGGCTGCGGTATCAAACTTTGGGCCTATTCCTTCGTGCGAATCAAAACGGCGATGGCTATTTGAATCGCGGCTATGCTGGCGTCTATGCAGGTCTGTTGTTTGCGGACAATTCAGAGTTTCGAATGGAAATGAACTATCTACCGCCCTACTACGACGATAAAAACAGCCGTGGCAACGGGCTCTTTCAGTACGAGGGCGGACACATGGTGCTGTTTTCCTACGGTACCAGTACGGCCAAAAAGTTTTCCGCATCTATCCAATTTGGCAGCCGGGCTGGAATGGATACCGATATGAGCTATATCGCCGACTTGGGCTTCACATACAGGCCTGATGACCGTTTTTCGATGGATTTCGACCTAGGTTTCGTACAATCGGAAAACTGGTATCTCCATCAAGGCAGCACCTCGTTTACATCATTTGATTCATTACAGATTCGGCCCGGACTATCCATGGATTACTTCATCAGTGCACATCAGCAGCTTCGTTTTAGCTTGCAATGGATCGGAATTGTGGCNGAAGAAAATGAATTCTGGCGGGTNCCCAANACTCCGGGTCGGCTNGTCAACAGAACCAAGGAAAATCCGGGCAGCGCGGACGACTTCTCTGTATCGCAGATGACTTCGCAGCTTCGATACAGGTGGGAGATTGCCCCGCTCTCAGATTTGTTTGTTGTGTACACGCGAGGCAGCAACCTACCCAATCAATACAATGAGGATTTTGGCTCACTTTTTCANGAAGCATTCAACCAGCCNATCATCGACACTTTTACCATNAAGCTTCGTTACCGCTTCAGCTCCTAAGTGCCGCGCCAAAACCGTTAAACCTTGAGGGGCTGGGTCGGCTCAGATCAATCTGCGGCTTAACAGCCGCGCCCTTAATATCCCTCAAGTCGATCTAGCCCGAACAAACTTCTGCTGATAAGTGCGGGAACATGCGTCTGCTTAATTCGCATTTAGCTGTCGCCTCCAGCGCTTCATCAGCGATCACTTCGGCCATGATCGAATCGAAATTCACCAGATCTCGGGACATCCTCACNCCACCGTATGCCGCTTCATCAAAAACGATCTGCCGCACCTCGGCTTGCTCGCTACTCCACGATTCCCAAAGCGCCAACTCACCGCTACGCCCTTTCGAAGGATCCCCAGTGTGCGCAAATTCAGCCCAATAGCTCATCATGCTATCCGATAGATCCCTAGCCGCCTCTTGATCTGCCAGCACTAAGGCGGTTTCCAATAAATCTAAATTGCCAAAGACAAAAGGCAGCTCCAAAGCGTGAGCACCCCCTAGCAAGTCCCGCAGATTGAGCGTTAGAAAATTCCTTAGATTTCCCCAATCAAACCGGTAGGCAAACACACTCGGCTCTTGCGAGTCGTACAGAACAGAGGCAATTTCATCAACGCCTAACGCTTTCCAGTAAAGGGATCCATACTTCACGGATTGAAAATACTTATCCCGGTCTTTTAAGGAAACAGGAATCCCAAAAATACGTTGGGTAAACCAGGGGTTCATGACGGTAAACAGTTTCGTTTCGTGCTTGTTGCTGCCTAGCATGATGGGCGTCGCGTTAAACTGCTTAGGGTCCGCCAACACCTCAAAAATATCTGTATTTCGGGGCAATACATGACCATCGGCAAGCAGGTTGGGCGGCACATCATCCATTCCACTCCAAAGAATGAAGGGCGCCGGCTCAGTTACTTCAGTATCCTGTTCTGACTGCGGGTTATTTTCGAGCGGCTCAAAGAGCGTGCTTACCTCAGTAGCACGGAGGAAACTGGCCACTTCATCAGAGGTCATTGCATCTTGAATTGCCGCACTCTCTTTCGGGTTTGCGCCTTGCCCTTGGAGTTGCAGCAGTCGATTCATCTCCTCTCTGCCACTGCGAGGCAGCCCGCCATTAGCCGCGTATCTCTCTGCGCTGTTCATGTCTACTAATCGAAGACCGCCGCTTTGGGCGATGGCCTTGTGATAGAGATCAGCAGCCAGCGGCGATACCACCATAGACATCACGTTCCAGCCCCCGGCTGATTCCCCAAATATCGTCACGTTTTCTGGATCACCGCCGAACGCGCTAATGTTCTTCTGCACCCATTCTAGGGCCGCGATAATGTCGAGCGTTCCGTAATTGCCAGAGTTATCCTTCGCTGCGTAGGGGCTGCCTTCAGCAACTTTCAAGTCCGGATGCGAAAACCACCCTAGCGGCCCTAGCCGGTAGTTAATCGATACCAGCACCACATCGTGCATGGCGGCGAAACGCTGGCCGTCATAAAGCCCACCGGCGTTAGCACTACCAATTACGTTACCGCCACCATGAATAAAAAACATAACCGGCTTCGTGGCAGAGTCTGACGTTTGGCTCCATACGTTTAGATACAGACANTCTTCGTTACCTGATACCGCCATCATGCCCTGAGGACATTCATCACCAAACTCGATGGTGGGTTTAGGGGTATCCCATTGATCAAGTTCTCGGGGCGCCCGCCAACGCAGATCTCCAATCGGCGGTTTTGCGTAGGGAATGCCTAACCATACATTTACGCCCTCATCAGAGAAGCCGACAACAGGCCCTGAATGTGTTTCTCTCAATGTCTCTTCAACAACCTCTGGTATTTGATCGTCGCCTNCAAAACGGCTGATGTACCAGAAAATCGCCAGACCAAGAATGAGAAAAAATCCCAAAAAACTAAAAACAACCTTTTTCATTATTCTCTCCTTAATTCCCGTACTTGATCTGGCCTCTTCGTCATCGTCATGGCCGACGTATCTACTTAAGGGCTACGATTCGAAGGAGAATCATCGCAAACAGGACCAAGCTCTTCGACCATTCACCAAATCACTGATTAGGACGATCGCTTTATCCTATCGACCGGAAACCACGACCAAACACTATTCTAGGACACTTGGCGTTGCTGCCCTTTCCAATAAGGTTTGCGCAGTTCTACTTTTAGAATTTTGCCAGANGGATTACGCGGGATCTCTGACATCCAGTCCACGGACGTGGGGCACTTGTAGCCCGCCAATAATTTGCGGCAATGCTCGATCACTGACTGCTCGTCCAAGGTCTCATCGACACGGGTGACNATCGCCTTTACCGTCTCACCCCAGCGCTCACTTGGAACGCCGATAACAGCGGCATCAGCAACAAGTGAGTGTCGCATNAGTACGTTCTCAATTTCTGCAGGGTAAATATTCTCGCCACCACTGATGATCATGTCCTTNACGCGATCGTGGATGTATAGATANCCCTCACGGAGATAACCTGCGTCGCCAGTATGAAACCAGCCGTCGGTAAAGCTGTCGNTAGTTTCTGCCTCATTGCGCCANTAACANTTCATGATCTGCGGACCTGCCACGCAAATTTCGCCGACCTCGCCCTCGGGCATTTCGGCACCCGATTCTTTATCGACGATTTTAATAGTGTGGTTCCCAATCGCTTTGCCGCACGACCGCAACAGATGTGCACGCGGGCCACCGGGGTCATGGTCCTCCGGCNCAAGCACACTGACCGCACCAGTGGTTTCCGTTAACCCGTAGGCCTGCACAAAATCTGCTTCAAAGGTTTTCATCGCGTCGACCAAAATCGCCTCGGTGATCGGTGATGCACCGTAAACAACGCACTGTAATGATGAAAAATCAGTTGTTCGACAGCCGTCTGTGGCCAGCAAAAATTGCAACACCGCCGGCACAAAAAGACTGTGCGTTACCGCAAACTCAGGAATCAAGCGCAATATAGCTGGCAAATCGACGTCACGAAGCAAAATAGAGCGNGCGCCGTAGAATAGCCCCAACACGCCCCAACCACTGCCTGATATATGAAACAGTGGCATACACACTAAATTGACTGAATCTTGCGTCATTTTAATGGCGGCAAGGGAATCCGTTANACAGTGCATAAAATTAGCGTGCGTGAGTTCGACACCCTTCGGTAGACCAGTGGTGCCGGAAGTGTATAACTGGTAGCAGGTATCATCTGCTGCAATCGGCACCTGCGGATCTGTNTTCGTATGCCCTACCAGCCATTGTTCGTAGGTAGGATATCCGGTTTCCCCCGGATCACCCAGCACAACAATGGTTTTGATCGACGGCAAGTCCATCTCCGTTAACACGGGTAGAAATTCTTCACCGATCAGCAACATGGCAGCTTCACTGTGGTTCAGAATGTATTCCATTTCAGCAGCCGCCAAACGCCAGTTCACCGCNACCGATACCGCGTTAATCTTGGCGCCGCCAAACAAGAAGATAAAGTACTCAGGGGAATTTTTGTCGAGATACGCGACCCGTTCACCGGCCGACACACCCGCCTCAAGTAATGCGTTGGCTACGACATTAGCTTGTGTATCTAGTTCAGCGTAGGTCCATTCTCNTCCGTCATCCGCACAAAATAACGCCGATACATCGCCGCGCTGTTGCGCATGCACGCGCGTCACATCGGCTAAAGTATTAATTACGGCCATAGTCACCTCCTTTTTAGAGGCCCAAGTGTAGACCATTTTTTATCAGCTGCAACGACTCGCTAAAGCGCCGCCCATCGGCACAACACGATTATGGTGCATCGGAGATNGCGAATAATTTAGCNTGCAAATCCGTAAAACCAAGATAACCAAACAATGGTCCAGCGCTTTAGACCCGCCATTGCACCACCCGAACAGTCGTCACAACAGAGGGTATAAACAAGGCGGTGCTGGCGGGATACATATCAATGCATTGCAGCGGCTACAACAACTTCGCTGCCCAATGAATCGCCGGAGCNAAGTCTCAGGAGACTTATAACCCTTTCGCTATGGACNTGAGCTTGAATCAACAACTCGTGGAATCGGCTGGGATGCCTGAGCGTAGGGAAATTCATCGTCGAAACCGCTCAACGCCTTAAATAACTCTGGATCAGCGCAATCCTCAGCCTGCCGCCGGTCAAACGAATTACGAAAGTCTTCCTGAGAAGTGACCATCATATGCCGATAATAGTTAGCAATCGAAATGCGCATGCCAGGAATTTTCCGCGGAAAGGCTCCGTGCCAAGTCGCACCGTGGAATACGATAATAGAGCCCTTTGGCGCCTCTACCGGCACAGCTTGTTCAACTGCCATTGGGAATTGCGGGCGGCTGGCGAAACGATGNGAACCGGGNACGTAAGCAAACGCACCGCCNTCTAGGGTGTAATCCGTNAAACACCAATTCGTATTCGCGGTGAGGGCTGTTCGGCCCCAGGGTAAGGGCACCGCAGTTTGATCGGCGTGCAAACCAAGAGATGGACCGTAGCCGAAATCGCCGCACCACTTAACAAATGAATTATTGCTCGAGAAGCGCGTCGCGTTGGCGCCAATCATATGCCGCATCAAAGCAACCACTACAGTATTAATTGCCAAATCCCGAAACATCCGTTTTTCACTACTCAGCTGCTGAATCAAAAATTGAGTAATTTTCGCAGGATCCTCAGCCAGACTCGTACGCCCCCTTCTGCCGCTGAAAGATACCTCTGCATGGGGTCCGCGCTCGAGGCTGAATTTGCAGCCGACAAGTGCTTCAGACTTGGCGAGAATAAAGTCCACCATATCGTCGAATACACTCATAGGAACCCCGTGCACTTCTGGCGGCACGACACAGAGCCCGTCGACTTCCAGTTGCATAACATACTTTTCGAGGCCCAGCCCGGTAATCACCTCGCTACGCGTCATGTGTGTATTCGAA
>PAFJ01000017.1 GCA_002704325.1 Gammaproteobacteria bacterium
CTTCCGATCTACGGCATAGATGCCAATGTCATCGAGTCTACCATCACCACAGATATAGCCCTGGCCAGAGAGCGAGCAAGATCATCGGTGGACTACCTTAAATTTTTAGCAGAGGTCGCGCCCTCGATGGGGATGGTAGGGACTATGATCGGTTTAGTAGCAATGCTAAAACAAATGGACGATCTAGGTTCTATTGGCGACTCTTTCGCAATCGCTCTTTTGACCACTATGTGGGGAGCCATCTTTGCTTATGTGCTTTTCAAACCGTTCGCCGAAAAGTTGGATATTTTTTCAAAAGTGGACCTTGAGGCTGGCATGCTTATTAAGGAAGGAATGCTGCTTGTAAAGGCGAACACGAATCCTCGAGTTATTGCAGACCGCCTATCTACCCGGCTTGCGCCGAATGCTAGAGCCGAACTGGCTGCGAGTCAGGAAGCCGCATAGATGACTGACGCCTTGGACGAGGCCTCTAGCGACCAAGAGGAACCTTCTGAAGATGAGTACGTTGCTGAGCCGCCAGCCGTTGACCTAGAGGAACAAGAATGCCCAACTCAAGCACCGGCGTGGATGGCGACCTTTTCCGATTTAGGTACNCTGNTNATGGCNTTNTTNGTNCTNATTNTNGCGCAGTCNGTNATCGACTCNCCGCGAGCTGANGAGGTCATGGGTTCGCTCCGCTTGGCCTTTGGCGTCGAGCGAATAGTTCCACAGCTAGAAATTCCCATGGGCGAAACGCTNTTAGAGACCCAGTACACGCCATCGGAGGCAGAAAATACGATACTCGACGATGCCACTCAAAACTCCGACGACACAACCCAAGAATTTATCAAACAGATGACCGAGCGCGGNGATGCTGTGTCCACTATTCAGGGCCAATATATTCAGGTCATAGAAGAACTTGAAAACGAAATCGAGACCGGCCAGGTAAACGTCAACATCGATGGAGAAAAAATCGTTGTTGAAATGACCGAAGGCGACCAGGGCTCTAAGGGTAAATCCGGGCGCGGTTTGGGTGGCGTTTCCCAAGAAACAATTGAGGTGGCAAACAAAATCTATGATTTGACCCGGTTCGGCGTAACGGACGTTACGATGAAGAGGGAGCCTGGCTGGGAAGCTAAGGGGCGAGAAGTTACAACCCTAAGCAGTGTCGAAGAGATCAAATCCGCACTTTCCGAAGAAATTGCTGACGGCATCGCTGAAGTAGAAAAGCAGGGTGACAGCGTTCTGATACGGCTAACCAAAGCGGATAGCTTTGTATCCGGTGAAGCGACATTGAGTAAAAATTTCGAATCCACTCTTTTGCGCGTTGGAACGGCGCTTGAGGACACTATCGGCATTATTCGAGTAGAGGGTCATACCGATAATCAAATGGTGGGTTTTAGCGATCGATATAAATCCAACTTCGACTTGTCCGCCGCACGGGCCGCAGCTGTTGCAGACTATTTAATGGCGAGCACTCAATTACAAACAGGGCGAATGACGATAACCGGTCTCGCGGATACAAAGCCCATGGCGGACAACGCCACCCCCGAAGGTCGTGCTAAAAATAGACGAATTGAGCTTTATCTCGATGAGTGAATTCGCCGAACCGGAGGATTGTCCACCAGGTTCGCCGCCCTGGATGTCGACGTTTGCCGATCTCGCAACCTTACTGATGGCGTTCTTTGTGCTGATCGTTTCGCAAACCCGGGTAGCGGATCCCGACGAATGGGACAAACTGGGCAATATATTTAGGGAAAGTATCGGCTTATTTGCGGAGCAAGGCGGTGACGAGCTTCCGCAAGGCGACGTAGCCGACACCATATATTTTCGCAATCAGGCCACCGAGCAGGCGTTCGAGGTTAAAGAAAAGACCACGGCGGAGGTGCCAAAAGAAATTGAACTGGCGGTGTCAGAGTTAGCTGGGCAATTTGATACGTACGCTGATCTGGAAATTCTTAAAGACACACTAGCAACCGCCGTGGCTGCCGGCAAAGTAGAGCTAAAGTCGATGGACGGCAAATTGGTTGTGACGGTCAAAGGCGATGCCGACGATGACGGAACCTCGGACAACGACGAGAGCCTCGACGAGGGCGAAATTGATTCTGAGACGCTCGAACTTTACGCAAAAATTGCGGATGTGCAGGCGGAAATTGAAACCGAGGTTGTCGTCGAGCAGTTGGACCTAAGCCTTCAGGAGCTCGCCCGAGATGAGGGTTACGAGCAACGCATTACCGAACAATTTGAAGCGCTGAAGATCAACCTAAAACAAGAGGTAGACGCAGGCCTTGCAAAAATCGAGATGATTGATAAAAAGATTGTCATAAAGCTGGCCTCTCAAGACTCTTTCGACTCTGGGTTCGCCACGATTAAATCGAGTTTCTTACCCACCCTCGGCCGCGTGCGCGACGCTGTTTCCGGAACACCCGAGCGCATAACAGTATCCGGCCATACCGACAACGTGCCGATTATGTTCAGCGATCGGTTTCGCAGTAACTGGGATTTGTCCTCTGCCCGCGCCTCTTCTGTAGCNGACTTTATGCTGCAAGACCCAGATGTTCTGCAAAGTCGACTGCGCGTATATGGCTTTGCCGACACCCGCCCAGCCACAACTAACGACACACGCCAAGGACGGGCAGAAAATAGACGCATCGAGATTGAAATCGGGCAGTAGTCCATGCCAGAGCAACCTTCTATAACGCCGATTTCGTGCTGGCAATGCCGACATTTTCAAACCAGTTGGGACAAAAACTTTCCATACTTGTGCAAACAACTGAACTTCAAAAGCAAGATTTTGCCNAGCATCGAAGTTAAACAGTCATCCGGCCGAGACTGCCTCTCTTTNCAAGCTAAACTGCCGCGCAGTTGATTATCTNAACAAAAGGTTGCGCCTCGACGATGAGTCAAACTCGCGAAATCTTCCTTTATGCGCTGCTTGCTGTCTTGATCGGCACCGCTGCCAGCGTTGCTGCGAACCTATTCGTTCAAGGTGGAGCCATCTTCATTTGGCTGAGCGAGATTTTGCGGTCAGTGGTTAGCGCCGCATCCTTCGACTACGCCCCTTTAGTNCAAGCGCTCTGTTTATTCATTGGCGCTTTACTGATCTACCAAATTAGGCGGCGGTTTGGCGTAACCAAGTGGTCGGGGCCTGCTGAAAGCATGTTCGCCCTGCAATATCGGGCGGGGCCGCCACTCAATACGCGCATTGGCGCCGGGTCCGTCTTCGCGGCATTTGTGGCCTGCGGCTGCGGGGCGCCCGTGGGCCAGTATGGGCCGGTCATACACCTCGGCGCGACGCTCAGCCAAGCTTTGCGGAANCGTATTCGTCGGCCGCTGCGCCCGGACATTATGCTGGCCTGCGGTATTAGCGGCGGCATAACCGGCGCATTTAATGCGCCATTTGCGGCCNCAGCTTTTGTGTTTGAGGTGATGTTGCGCCGATATTCGGCGCCAGTGTTCGNCGCGGTTGTCTTAGCTGCTGGCAGCGCCTATGTCGTCAACGAGGCCCTTTTCGATCACCGACTTTTTTTAGCTTTAGCGGTAAGCCAACCGACTCTAGAGGCTGGAATTTTAGCCTCACTTATCGCGCCCCTGTGCGCATTGATTGCATGGTGTTACATCCGCAGCTTGCACACAATGCAGGCATGGAGCAGTAAATCGACCCTTAGCCCGGGTGTTAAGATCGCCGCGTGCGCACTGGCGTGTGCCCTAATCGGCGGCTTGGTACCGGAACTGTTGGGACTTGGCGGACAGGCCATACAAGACATGCTGTCGGGGTCCTTCTCCGTTAACCTACTTGTAGTGTTACTGGTTGGGAAGGTATTGCTCACCAGTGTCTGCATCGCTTCGGGCTTTTACGGTGGTATTGCAGCACCCGCCTTATTTATTGGCGCCGCCGCAGGTGCCTTAGTGGCCAAAGCACTTTTTATATTTGGCTTCGGTGATTGGACGCCGTTGCTACTGCTCAATGCCTTGGCCGGCGTCACTGCCGCCGTGATAGGCGCGCCATTGACCTTGACCCTGCTGGTTATAGAGCTTACCGGAGCCGGCATTAATGGCGCCTTGGTCGTTGCTACCGCCTACGCAAGCACTTGGCTAACACGGACTTATCTCACCCCTTCGTACTATCAAACTCAGCTTAACGAGATACTTGCTTCGGCAAAAACCTGATATTGGGCTTGCGGCTGCATTGGCATCCTATAATCACTATGTTTAGGTACAATCGAATTCTGAATTATGCTGTTCATCGACATATGAAAAACCTTCTACTGCATATTATTTGCCTTGCAACCGCCCTGACAGCAAGTTTCGCCATTGCAGCGCCCTTCACCGCAGGCATCACCGCGTTGAACAGACAGCACGATGCGACCGCTTTTCGGGCCTGGAAGCGCATTGCGGACCAGGGGGACCCTGAAGGACAAAATAATATCGCTTACTTATATGAGCGAGGCATGGGCGTTAAGCAAAGCTTTCAAAATGCGAAAATCTGGTACGAACTGGCCGCTGCCCAGGGGTTACCAGAGGCCAAACACAATCTGGCAATGCTCACCTATCAGGGCCATATTAATGGTCGCGATACCCGTAAGTCTGTGGAATGGTTCCGCGAAGCCGCTGATGCAGGGCTAAGGCCCTCTGTGTACATGCTCGGTGTCCTGTACATGGAGGGCGAGGGCGTTTTCAAAAATTATGATAAGGCCTTCGAACACTTTATGAAGGCAGCGAAGCTAGGCGACGCTCGCGGCCAATATATGGTCGGCGCCATTTATGCAGAGGGATATATCGACCCAGAGGATGAGCCCGACTACGAAAAAGCTTATCTCTGGTCCGGTCTGGCGACACTCGGTGGAGTCGAACAAGCTGAGAGCCTTAAAATCGCAGCATCTGTGTATTTAAAAAAAGAGCAAGAGGCCGAGATCGTTGCCCAAGCAATGCGCTGCCTAGAAACTCAATTTGAAATTTGCGACTAATTTTTCAATTTTTTCCTAAAGATCTACAAAGTACTACCGACCTTTTCTGTGATTGGAATAGCAGGCTTAGGCATGGCAGCTTCTCACTACACACGTTATGTGCAATCGATGGTCGCGCATGGCGGCAAACGCGCATCCGACATTGAATGGCTATTCACGTCCATAGATGGCTCGTTGCATTTTGCGCAACAACGACTGATTGCTGANGAGCGCCAGCGNGCTCTGGTATCTCTCAAGCACGCCAAAAATTTGTGTGGTTTTTTAAAGAAGGCNCTGGGNGATTTACCGGATCGCAAGCTCGTGAGGCATCTGGAAGAGTTTTTCTTGTACGTCGATACATCCATAGACACCTCGCTGAGATTGCCTTTGGATAACGATCTGTCGGAGATGCGCGGTTTGATTGATGAGCTGCATCACGGCTGGCAACACCTCATTTCGCCGATCAGAGCAGCNGCGTCCGATTCGCAAGCACCGCTNTCACACAAAGCTTAGGGCCTAGATATATTCGAATAACGACAGCTGGCTAAGTTTTGCAAACGACGCCTGNGCNGCTTCTAGCCGCGCNAGCTCTGCATTAAAGCGTGATACGGCCTCGGCGAAATCCACGTCAACCTCGCTTGATTTAAATTGCTTCAAGCGAACCTCGCTATCTAAGTTGATGTCTTTTTGATGTTCCGCATTATTTACTTCGCTACCGATGCGTCCAAGAGCGATTGAAATATTATCGTGCAAATTGCCTACTTCCGAGATGCTACGCTCCATCAAGCGCGAATCTACCGAAGGCGTTGCTATGCCACTGATCGTAGATAAGACCCCCGGCGCATCCGCAAAGACGATATTGTCAATTTCATAGCCNGGTGCATTTTCTAGCNCCAGATTACCGTCAGCGTCTATTTCTGCCTGCACATTAGTNCGCGCNGTTTCGTCNTTAATCAGGCGCACCAATTCAGCCAGAGTCGGCCGATCTTCCGCCCTGCTGATTTGCACTCCGTTAATGGTTAATTCACCTGTGTCCGCCGCCAATTCGGTAGGGGCAACGGTTATCTGCGTTTTTTGTTCCGCGACCAAGCTTTCCTCGAAATCCGCGAGCACTGCGAAGAAATCAACCCGCNTCGTTTGCCCGTCGTCNTCTAAACGCGTAACACCGGAGAAAACCTCAAGACCACTGCGNTTCTTAGGCANCTGTCGATTTTCGCTGACTTCGATCATGGTTTGTCGAGAATCGCCCTGATAGCTAACTTTTCCATCTGCATCTGCAACGAACGGATCAGAGGACGTCTTAGCGCCGCCGAACATCGCCTGACCGTTAACGTCTTTGGAATTCGCAAGCGCTAATAATTCCGCCTTTAAGCCCGCNACTTCAATGGCCACAATCTTGCGATCTTCGCTGGACATAGTGGCATTACTGGCCTGAATCGCGAGCTCTTTGGCACGAATCAAAATGTCAGACGCCGACGTTAGCGCACCCTCTTCAGTCGCATATCGGTTGATTAAATGATCGACGTTATTGTTGTACGACTGAACTTTGTTAATCGCGCGTTCTAGATTGCCGATGGTGCGCAGCTTGTCCGTATCATCACTCGGGCGAATGAGTGCTTTGCCTGTAGACAACTGCTCATTCGTTTTCGCTGCATCGGACTGGGTTTCCTGCATGTTGCGCAGCGAGCGATCAAAAAATTGCTGGGTCGAAATTTGCATGATTACCTCTTCATCTTGCTACGTTACATGCGCACTATGGTGTCAAACAGTTGATTGGCGGTCTGGATAAGCCTCGCAGAGGCTTGATAAGCCTGCTGAAACTTAATTAGGCTCGCCGCTTCTGCATCTAGGTTAACGCCTGCAACACTTTCTCTGGCAGAGACCGCCTGATCCCTAACGATTTCTAATGCCTGTTGTGCTACCTGGGCCTGACCGGAAAGCGTGCCCGCCCTATTCAGCAGTGTGAGATATCCTTGCTGAATGGTCTGTTCTTGGGAACCGAACGTCATGGTTTCAATATTCGCCAGCCGCGCTAGATTTTCACTGCTGCCTACGCCATCGGCATTGTTATTAATTGCAAAACGATCCCCTACTAGCGGGGTACCGGCTAATTCCACCTGTATACCCTGATAGCTGATCATCGATCCTTGGGTATAGGTGCGCTCGGCCAACACCGTGCCGGAATCTCGATCGACAATGGTATAACTGTCGGCCGCAACGAATTCTATGTCCAAAGTTTGATCGCGCAAGCTCAACGGGTCGGCCGCACCGGAGGCATAGCTGGCTGCAATTTGAGCACTGGAGCCCAAAGCCCCGGTAGAAAATATTATTAAGTCTTCGGTGAGCGCTTCATCGATAGCAATTTCTCCGCGCATGCCCAAGACAGATAAGTCTTTAAAACTACCGGTGGCTCCCAACGTGAGGGCTACTTCTTTGTCTTCTAGATCGCCGGCTCCTCGCTGAGCCTCGACAATCAGTCGCGGATTAACCGCTCCACCGAGCGTTGTAATCGCGGCGGGATCGGCACCGAATACAATAGGCTCGCCTTGTCGATCAGCCCCTGCGTTTCGCAGTATTAGGTTTCCATCAAAGCCCATGAAGGCCTCGACGCCGGTTGCGAGGCTGCTGTCGTTTATCAACAGCTCCAAAGCATCCAATGACGCGATAGGCTCTATCTCGTTAACAACAATGCCATTAATAGTCAGATTACCGTCAACTGTTGATAAATCTTTGCTACTTACGCTGATCTCGTTGCTAAGGCTGACATCGAGCGCAAGCGCATGTTCATCAATGTTTTGCTGGAGCCAATTTACGACAGCATCACCGGTAGCCTGTTCGCCAACGTCCAGGGCAAATTCGCTGAGCGCAGTCCCATTTAGGTTCAACGCGCCCGCGGCGATAAAAGCGGTGCCATCAGATACGGATGCGGGCAATGCTTCGCCTTCAATTCGAGCCTCAAGACGTAGTTGTTGCGATCCATCCGCTAACAACTCAATGTTCGAAGACGCTACTTGGCCAGCCCGCCAGGGCTTATCGAGATATCGTTCAGGTGTCACCGTTCCGCTGTAGGTGGCTAACACGCCGGGCTCATCGCCCAAAATTATGGCATCGACTTCTTTGCCAACGATATTAGTGAGTACAAATGCGCCGTCGTTTGCGTCTATAGCAGCTTCAACATTTGTCAGCTCAGTTTGAGCATTAACTAAAACTGCAAGATCTTCTTTCGATGGCACCGGATCAGCAAGACTGATCACAACACCATTTATGGTTAGGGAACCATTAGTGGTGGAAAGGTCTGCCGCCGCAACCCGTACTTCCGTAATGCCGTCATTCAAATAGGCCTGAGAATACGTCGCACCCGCAGCGAAGCCATTCGAACTTGAAACTGCAATTTGCTGTTCCGCCGGAGTCAACCCTTGGCCAAACAAATGGCGCCCGTCCCGCGTGAAAATTTGCAATTCCGCGGTATTCGTCGCGGGCTCAGCTAGTACTAGGTTCAGATTCGACGTGCCCGCTGGAACCTGCATTAACGCCTGGGTCAAGCTGGTTTGCACCGTCGCAGCCGCTGAAGGGTGCGCATTATTTGCGAGCACAGCGGCGACCGCGGGGGGAACCGTTGATTGAACATTGTTGATTAGGCTTACCTGAGCCTGAGCACTACCGAGGTTTTCTGCCGCTGGAGAAATATTAAACAACTGAGCAGCTGCCAGTTTTCTGACGTCACTGAGGGCGACATACATCGAGTCAGCAACATTCGCACGCATGCCGATCTGTATTTGGTCACCATCCTGAGCCATACCACTGATGTTTACTTCAATGCCNTCGACTACCAATGTCGTTGCCGCGCCCTGAGCAGCAACGCGCTGGCCCGCCGCGTCCATGGCAAACCACTGATCACGACCTGCGTCGAACTGCAGAAGTAGGGTCTTGCCATCTACCGCCGGATCGTGAGCCGCCATAACGGTGGCATCGATCCGACCTGCAGCCGCGCCATAAAATACGTCCGCCTCAGGCTGTACTGCAAAAATTGCTTGACCAACGTTGCCCTCTAAATCCATGCCTTGGGCATGGGTGGCATTGACTTCGTTCACCAGATGAGAGGCCAAGGTTTCAAACCCGGCAATAGTCGGGCTGAGCACCCGATCTCGAAAATTCATTAACCCAGCAAGTTCGCCGCCATCTATTTGTCCGAGGTCTCGATCTTGGCCTTCGAAGTTCAAAATCAGTTGCAAATTGGCTGGTCGGCCTCCGGTGGATTGCATGCTCACCTGACCGAACCGATTGTTTTCAACTACCGTCTTGTCCAGATTACCAATGCCCACTTTTACCGTGCCATTGCCGTTCTCGACCACTGCAATCTTCGCAAGCCCCGAGATATCGCGCAGCACTTGATCGCGCAGGTCCAATAAGTCTGCCGGCTGCTTGGACAAGTCTTTAATCTTTTGCAACTTACCGTTAATTTGGCCTAAGCGTTCTAACAATACGTTTAATTCGCCAACTTTAGCCTTAATCGCCTCGCTGGACTCTTCGTCAAAGGCATCAAGCTGTGCGGACANGTCGTTAAAGCGCGCTGCTAAGCTTTGGGCATTTCCCAACACCTGATCGCGTCGTACTTCAGACGCGGCGTCCAAACTTAAGTCGCGGAAGCTATCGAACAATCCGCCCAAGGCCGGCACTAAAGAAGCCTGTTGGTCGCCGAATACGTCGACCAATCGGTTGGTCATATCGACGATAGGCTGCTGCGCTGCCAGGTCGCTTTCGCTCGTTCGCACGGAATTCTCGACCAAACCGTCGTACGCGCGGCGAATGCCATCCGCTACTGCTCCGGTGCCAATTGAGAACCGGCCTAACGACGACGACGCATTTTCCTCATAGATCAGGCTTTGCTTTACGTAGCCTTCCGTATTGACGTTGGCGATATTGTTACTCACCACGGTCAGTGCCAGCTGGCTGTTTTTTATCGCACTACTGCCAATTGAAAGTAAATCGCTCATCGCTCTAACTTCCTCGCGCCGGTCACGGGCTTACGCTCTAGCGTATAGGTATCGGAGCCCTGACTCAGGCGCATGGAGCGATCGGTCGCTTCCCCGCCAAGAGGTAACCCATCAGGCGCGGCAACCCGGGTACGGCTTTGATTCATCTGGATTTGTCTCTCCAGCGCTTCAGCCACGCCAAATCCACCCTGCTCGCTTAGATGCAAAGCTAATTCTTGGTCAAACATCGATTCGTAAGTTTGCGCCGCATCGGAATCCATCAACCCCGAGCGCTCTGTGGCTTTACGCATCGATTGCAACATCATGTTGATAAATATCGACTCAAATTGTTGGGCAACTTCTTTAATGCTGCCCGCTTCATCCGCTTTGGCGTTACTTTTCAGCTGCGCGATTTGCGCGAAGTCCAGTGCTGATGTTGAAGTATTTACTGTATTCATCGAGGTAGACCTAAATTACAACCAGTTCAGCACGCAGGCTGCCTGCACTCTTTAGCGCCTCTAGAATCGCGATTAACGAAGATGGGCTTGCGCCCACGCCATTTACCGCGTCGACAATCTCGCGTAAATCAATGCCCGGTTGAAAGAGGAACATGGGGCGTACTTCTTCGGCCACTTCTATCTCTGCATTCGCTACCCCGNCAGGGGCTCCGCCAACACCGGCCTGTCCTGCCGCAATCTGAGTGTTGGGCTGTACCACTTCGTTGGTAGCCGAAATCGTGACCGAAAGAGAGCCTTGCGTCACCGCCGCTGCGGTTACCCGCACACCGCGGCTGATCACAACCGTGCCCGTTCGTGAGTTAACAACGACTTTAGCCCGTGGCTCACCCGGCACAACGTCAAGATTTTCAATCATGCTGAGAAAGCTGACCCGCGCGGACATATTGTCCGGAGCCGCCACCGCGATTGAACGTCCATCCATGGCCATGGCTGTGCCTGCGCCAAAATTCTCGTTAATGGCATCGGTGATTGCCGCTACGGTGGTAAAGTCTGTTTGCTGAGCATTGAAAACTAAGTAATCCGAAGTCTGAAACGGGGTTTCGACCTCGCGTTCAACAATAGCCCCACCAGGAATGCGCCCGGAAGTCGGAACACCGATCTTAATGCTGCTTCCCGCTGCATTTACATCAACGCCGGAGACGGTCAGCTGCCCTTGAGCTAAGGCATAAATTTCTCCGTCGCTACCGCGCAACTCTGTCAGTATTAAACTGCCACCCATCAAACTTGACGCAAGGCCGGCAGTGGCCACATTGACGTCTATTTGCTGACCGGGCTTAACAAATGGCGGCAATGTTGCCGTAACAATGACTGATGCAACGTTATCCAATTTGGTTTTGTCATAAGCTAAGTTAGCAACGCCTTGGCTAAACAAATCGTAATTCGAAATTGGCCCATCCACATCAACACCTAAGCGTTCTAACGTGGCTTTCAAACTCTGAGCGGTGAACGAGATTTTGTCTCGGTCACCGGTACCGGCCAAACCAACAACTAAGCCATAGCCCACCAATTGGTTAGAACGTGCGCCAGCTAGTGTTGTCAAATCCTTGATTCGGTCAGCCTGTGAGACTGCCGGAACCGAGATCATGAATACCATCAGAACGCTGCACAGGAGCAGTTGTATGCGATTTGCTTTCATTAGAATGGCCATATTTTGTTGAAAAACTGGGTGCCCCAGTTAACTTTGGAAAAATCCGCAAGGTCGCCNGTGCCTTGATAAGCAATCTGTGCGCCCGCGATTCGCGAACTTAATACCGTATTGTCGGGTTGAATATCGCGTGATGAGATAATGCCGCTCAAACGAATCGTTTCACTGCCTTCGCTAAGAGACAATTTTTTCTGACCTTGGATGACGAGGTTTTTGTTTGGCAATACCTGGGTAATCATTACGGCTATCGCACCGTTAAGGCTGGCGGCCTGATTGGCCGTGCCAAAACCTTTGGTTTCGACTGCAAGATTGTCGAAATCCTGAGCGCCAAATGGCGTATTCAACGGATTCTTCAACAGTGTCTGCAGGCCTTTAAGTGTCGAATTGTTGCCTTCTTTTGTCGCCTCAAGTCCGCTGCGACGCTGGGCCTGTGTTGACTCGGTCAGCACCACTGTAACCACGTCACCAACACTAAACTCGCGTTTGTGACCGAACAGACGACTGCCATTCTGGTCCATAAAAATTGAACCGGTAGCTGCGCGCGCCGGCGCTTCAACTGCCGGGACTACGGGAACGTAGGGGTCAATCACGGCGCGATCCGCAGGCAGAGTTGTGGTGCAGCCCGCACCCGACAGGGCCGTGAGTAATAAGATGCTATATCTCATAACCANTCGCCTTATAAGTTGTTATTCAAGAAGCGGAGCATGGAGTCGACCGCTGAGATTGCTTTGGAGTTCACCTCGTAAGCGCGTTGGGTTTCGATCATGGTGACCAGTTCTTCAACTACATTTACGTTTGATGCTTCCAGCATTCCCTGGGCAATAGCACCTGCTCCTTGCTCGGTGGGGTTAAGTAAAATAGGCGCGCCACTGGCCGCCGTTTCGCGGAAGAGATTGGCGCCAAGCGCCTCAAGGCCAGATGTATTTACAAAACGCGCTAATTGGATCTGTCCCAGCTGCTGAGAGCCGCCGCCATTGGCCAGCTCGACGGAAACCGTTCCATCACGACCGACCGATATAGAATTCGCCTCTTGGGGAATAATTATGGCCGGCTGCAGCAATAGCCCGCCGGCGGTGACAAGCTCACCTTCCTCNGACAGCTTGAAGCCACCGTCTCTGGTGTATGCCAATGTGCCGTCCTGCTGCAGAATCTGAAAATGGCCCTGCCCCTCAACGGCCANATCTAAGGCATTTTCAGTTGAAATCATATTGCCCTGNGCCTGAATTTTTTCNGAAGCAACGACNCGCGTACCCGTTCCCAACATAAACCCTGTTGGTGCGACGCTATCCGCTCCAGTCTGTCCACCTGCTTGGGTTATGTTGAGATANAGAAGGTCTTCAAACACCGCACGGTCGCGTTTGAAACCAACCGTATTAACGTTCGCCAAATTGTTTGCAATTACGGTCATGCGCGTTTGCTGCGCGTTGAGTCCTGTCTTTGCTACATAAAGTGAAGCGTCCATGACTGTATCCTTTCGTTTGTTTGTACGTGNCGTCTTACGCTAGNCGCATTANGCTGGAATTGGATTCGCCAAGCTCATCAAGGTCTTTGACCAGCTTAATTTTCATCTCAAAACTGCGCATGTGATTCGTGATTTCNACCATGATTTCCATGGCACTTACGGTACTACCCTCTATAACACCCACACTGAGAGAAACTGGTTGCGGGCCCGTTTCAAAGTCGCCTATGGGTAGGCCATCCACTGCGAAGAGNCCGTTTTCAAGTTTCACTAAATTTTGTTCACTCGAGTCGCGCAGCATTATCCGAGCAACCTCAGCTTGCTCGGCGACCTCTTGGGCCGGATCGAGGGCGTAGACCACGCCCTCTTCGGAGATAGAAATTACTTGGTTGGGTGGAATGGCGATCGGATCCCCTGCGTCAGAGGCAACCAGAATGCCGGAACCTAGGGTCAACTGGCCCTCTGTATTGATTTTCAGGTCGCCGCGGCGGGTAAAATTAATCGCACCGTCGCTGTTGATAGCACCCATAACTGTGTCGCGATTGAGGTACACATCGAGGGAATTACCGGTATAGATCTTCGGTCCTTCTTTCATCTCGACAAGCGTTGTGCCCAGGGTTTCATCGGTACCTGCTTTGTTGGGATCGAACTGCTCAAAGGCGCGCTTGAACCCAACAGTCGAAACGTTAGCGAGTTCATGGAACATATGCGCTTCACGCGCTCGCTCGATCTGCACATCAGATACCAGTCTTACTATACTTTTATCCATAACGGTTTCTTCGCTCTAGCGTTAGATATTTAGAATCGTCGACGTCAATGTCGAGGACGTCTCGATGGCTTTCGCATTAGCCTGGAAATTTCGCTGCGCGGTAATTAGCGCTACAAGCTCCGCCGTAAGGTCGACATTTGAGCCTTCTAAGGCGCCCGCGCGAATCGATCCGAAGTTAGCCGATCCCGGCTCACCGAATGTCGCGGCNCCGGAGTTCGCAGTACTCAAGAAACTGGAATCTCCACGCTGGTTTAAGCCTTCAGTGCTGGGAAAATTGGCCAGCAAAATCTTGCCAAGTGACGCCTGACTGCCGTTGGAATAGCTGGCCACGATCAGGCCATCATCACCGACATCTAGGCCTACCAAGTTCCCTTCACCAGCACCGTCTTGAGANTGCCCCTTTAAGGCGAACGATTGGTTGTATTGGGTGGTCATTGCGAAATCGATGGTCAAGTCAAGAGCACCCTGGCCATCNGCCAAAAATGCAGTCTCCATAGCAATGCCGTTTCTTGGTGACACCAGTTGACCAGCGGAGTTAAAAGTTAATTCACCTTTGTCGAGATAGATTGGCGACCAAGCCGGAAGCCCGTCAAACCCTGCTGGATCCTCGGTTTCTTCACCAAACTGGTCGATAAACTGGTTAACGGGAACGCCGTCGACCAGTTCTGTTGCCTGAACGGGTTGGATCCAAGTTGAGGTTTCACCGCGTGCTGATTCCGTATTAGCTAGTCCCCAAATTGCATCGCCTGATACTTTTACGAACGAATTTTTGCCCGTAGTGCCGCTGGTGAATACCAAACCGTTGGTAGTCGCGTCGTAACTTACGGTGAGTCCAGATACTTCCGCGCCGTCTGCGCTAGCTAAGGCGTTTATCTGCCGCTCGAGCTCTGTCGTGAAGGCGTCCATAGTGTAGTTGGCGCTCAATGGCATTTCGATAAAGCCGCTAACGCCATCAACAGTAACGTTGAATCGGTTGTTGTTCGGGGTAACAGCAAAAACATTGTCAATGTTAATCCCGAGCGGCGCGCCATAAGCCGTCGCAGGAGTCGACTCTAGGCCGCGAAGCGCTACATCAGAAACCCCGACCGCTAATTCCGGTTGTTCTGCAGTTGCCGCAAAACCCAAGAAATTCGCTGCCACGTCGTTTAAGTTAGGCGCATCAGCAGCGCCAACGTCGAAGTTAATTACGATTTCTGAAGCATCACCAGTAGTGCCAGAGGCAAAAGAAAACGTTTCCGTGGCATTGTTATAGCTNACAGTAATACCAAAACGTTGATCTGCTTCAGGTCGCTGGAAGTCGCCATTAGGTATGACCACCGCACCCGAGGCGTCAATCCCAGCGGCATCGATGGCTGTTGCAAATGCGCCGAGTCCAAATAGCACATTGTCGCCATTAGCCCCTGACTGCAGGGTTATCGCATCTGCTGGATTGGTTGCTTGATATGCAAAATTTCTTGCGACGTCATCGTAGGTTACCGTAACAACGCCCGCGCCTAGCGCACCATCGATTTGCGCTTGAATAGCCGCAACCACACCATCGGTAGTGGCACCAAGCTGCAACTCTGGGGTAGCAAATGCAACACCAAGGTCAATATTAATAGGCGTCTCAACCAAGCCCTGAGTGTGGTTAATGACAAACTCACGATTCGCCGGAGCTGAAAGATCAAAGAAACGGTCGTCGCCGAATTTGTCATTGAGTTGGGTTTGCATAGATGCCGCCAACTCAACACCCGTGTACTCTCGATCCTCTACCGCCAACGCCGAAAGATCTAACGTCACTGGATTACCAGAGCCATCGATATCTATCTGAGCGAACGCGGTCAGCTGGGCGGGCGTGAAGACAGCTTCCGCTGCAGCAAGATCCTGAAAAAAGTTGAAGCCCTGCCCAAGACCCAGAGGATTCGGGGTCGCCGCGCCCTCCAAGCTAGCAGGTGTCGACTCCTGGACGGCCGACAAATCATCGAAAATAAATTTCGGCGTCTTGCCCGGTTGAATCTCTCCCGCTACCTCGCTAAACGGCTTAAGCTCGCCATATTGGTTAACATACAGGGCCTCGCCAGCGTCGTTTTCGGCTTGTTGGAGTTTTGGCTCCAATACCTGACCATCAATCACGACATAGGTTTGCCATTTGCTGGATGGCTGATTGACCATATCGTTGTATGTTGAGCCGCCTTGTCCATTTGCTTCCGGATTGGCGGTTTTAACGTAATACACTGTCGCCGAATAGGCTGTGCCACCTGCATCGTAAACGTCGATTGCAGTAGATTTGTTGTAGGTTGTCGCATCGTTTTGGTCAAACGGCGCATCGATTACTGGTGCGTCCGCCGGCAAATTCAGGTTCAACTCAATCAAAGAAGTTTCTTTTGCGTCGCCTATGGTCGCCGGCGGGATGGTCAAGGTGTCTANTNTATCGCCNACCGCATTACCNACCCCGTCTACGGCCGACACCATCAGCGCCTGACCNGANCCATTTACGACATTGCCCTGCTCATTGAGCACGAAGGCGCCGCTACGAGAAAAAATGTCGGTCTGTCCATCCGCTGATTTCAGTGGGAAAAAACCGTCGCCGGAAATCGCCAGNTCTAGAGTGTTCGATGAAAATTCAATACTGCCTTGACTGAACTCCTGACGAATGCCCTTNAGTGCAACCCCCTGGCCGACGGTGCCGGCTGAATTTTGCAGNGGGCTGCTCGCGAAAATATCGCCGAATGAAGCTTTGGATTTTTTAAAACCCGTTGTTCCTACGTTAGCAATATTGTTACTGGTTACAGACAGTTCGGTATTGGCTGCGCGTAACCCGGTCAATGACGTAAAAAATGACATTTATTTTTCCTTTTCTTCGCTATTGCGCGATGCGCTTAACGTCTTCTAAAAGTATGGGTTCACCACCCGCGAGNTCTAAAAATGCGCGGCCAGTGTTTTGNTCCCAAGACACGCCCGTGACACGGGTCGCTGCGAAGGAATTAACCGACTGGCTTTTGCCGTCGCGAACGGCCTGAGCGATAAATGCATACCGGCCNGGCTCTGCAGCCTTGCCNCCAAAGTCNCCNCCGTTCCAGGTAAAGGGCACTTCACCGGCCATTTGTGGNCCCAACGACATTTGATTGACGAGCTGGCCACTGCGCGTATCCACAACATTCAGAACCACATCATCAGCGCCGCTATTGAGCTGCAAATAGCCNTCAACCTTTTCACCACCGGGCTGTTCAAACACGCCGTTTTCCATAAAGACGCTTTTGCCAATTAAGGCCGCGCCTCGCATCAATCCATCACCACGTTGATCCGCNACAAATTCTTGCAGCGAATCNGACATAGAGGTTGTGGCTTCTAGAGTAGAAAACTGCGCGAGCTGGGCAATAAAGGCCTCGTTTTTAACCGGGTCAAGCGGATCCTGATTCTGCAACTGGGTCGTAAACAGCTTTAGAAATGCGTTACGGTCCAATTCGGCAGTCTGTCCTGGCGCTTGGGCTTTCAAGTCGTCCGTCGTTCTAATGCCGCTGATATTCGCTAAGTCCATGTGCACACCCAATTATTTTCTGAGAATTTCTAAGGTACGGCTTGCAAGCTGCTTCGCCGTATTCATCGCTTCAATATTGCTTTCAAAAGCGCGAGAAGCCTGTGTTATTTCAACCATCTCCAACATGGAGTCCACATTGGAGGGATATACAAAACCATCTTCATCAGCCAGNGGGTTATCNGGTTGNTAAGTCGCCGGCACAACTTTGTTGTCATCGTAGATTTCATNTATCCGAATACCACCAACGGTTTCGCGTCGGTCGTCGCGTGCCTGNTGCTGCAAGATNGTGGCGAAGTTGACGCGCTTGGCCTTGTAGGCCGANGCTTGATCNCCCGCCANAACGTCGGANTTTGCGATNTTCTCAACNGCTAAAGCGAGCCGTTTTGACTGCGCATCCATGGCGCCCCCCGCCAT
>PAFJ01000018.1 GCA_002704325.1 Gammaproteobacteria bacterium
GCCGCTGGATCCGTTGCCCGCTCTAAATCCAACAGCCAGTTGCGAAGATCAAAATCTTGAAGAGCCACAAGGGCTAGGGGCGCGCCACCCACCTCAACGAAATCCTGTTCCGAAAACGCAAGCCCCTGAGCCGTTAACCAGCGCGTCGCAAGTCCAGAGTCTTGCCCCATCACAATGCGCTGGCAGCGGCTCCGAACTGTCGCCATAAGCCGCCCCCAATAGGGAGTGAGCAGAATAATATGGGTATTTTTTGGTGGTTCTTCCAATACTTTGAGCAGCGCATTGGCCGAATTATTATTCATCAAATGCGCATCGACAATGCAGGCGACTTTGCGACCACTGATCTGAGGCGTCTGCACCGCAAATTGGGTTAACTTTCTGATCGCATCGATTTTGATGACAGCGCCATCCGGGCGCACCCAGCAAAAATCCGGATGAGCCACTTCGTATGGGGGTAAACCACTCGTAATGCCAAGTAATTCTGCCGCGCACCGGGCCAATAATGATTCGCCCCCCCAGCCCTCATCACAACTCAGCGCAACGGCTGAAGGCAGACGCTCAGAGCCCGCAAGTCCGACGATTTGCTCCACGGTAGCGTCATGCCAAGGAAGTCGTGCATACATAACTGCTGCTACCCTTTCCAATCTCGAATCAAAGCGCTCACGTGGGCGTCGATCTCGGTAGCGACAGCGTCTATGGTGTTTTTTGCTTCGATCACACGAAAGCGTGCATCTTGGGCAGCACGGCGCAAATAGCCAGATCGGACACGTTGATAGAATTCGACTTTCTCCGACTCCATACGGTCCTTAGTACGTTCCTGCATACGCTGTTCAGCGACTTCGGGTGCCAAGTCTAGCAGCAGTGTTAAATCTGGCTGCAGCCCATTCTGAACCCAACCCTCTAGCGCCGTAATCCGCTCCAAGTCGAGCCCTCTCCCATAGCCCTGATAGGCATAAGAGGCATCTGTAAAGCGATCGCAGACCACCCATCGGCCGGCTGCTAGTGCAGGTCGAATGACGCGATCTAAGTGCTGGGTTCGTGCTGCAAAGACAATAAGCAGTTCGGTCATCGCGCTGACCTCTTCTTCGCGCACTGCCAACATGGCTTCGCGCAACGCTTCAGCCAATGGCGTTCCACCAGGTTCCCTCGTCTTTATAAATGGGACCCCATTAGCTTCCAATAAACGGCACACAACGTCGATATTAGTCGTCTTACCAACTCCCTCGGAGCCTTCTAAAGTAATAAATTTTCCGTAATCACCCGTCATAGCTGCGCCCTTTGAGCTAATTTAGTCGACCTTAGTGCGTTGCAGCAAAAACTTCCTCACCGCCGCATTGTGCTCACTGAGCGTCCGTGAAAATTGCGATGTCCCATCACCACGCGCGACGAAATAAAGAAAATCCCCTGTGCTCGGTTGCGCTGCAGCCAGCAAAGAATCATAAGACGGCAGTGCGATTGCCGTTGGTGGTAAGCCTTTAACCTTATAAGTGTTGAACGGCGAATCCATCCGTAGGTCACGGGATCGAATATCTCCATCGAATTCATCGCCGATTGCGTAAATTACCGTCGGATCCGTCTGCAAACGCATGTTGCGCTGTAAACGATTATGAAAGACTTGGCTAATGGTTCGCCGATCACTCTTTTGTCCGCTCTCTTTCTCAATGATCGAAGCAAGAATGAGCAGTTCTTCAGGGGTTGCCAACACCATCCGCGAATTTTTCTGCTGCCAAACCGCATCGAGTTTAGTCGTCATGGCTTTATGAGCCATAATCAACACGTCGCTGACCTTTGTGCCCTTGACCACTAAGTAAGTATCTGGGAAGAAATAACCTTCAGCAAACGGCACCGGAAGCCTCAACCTCTGCAATAACGCGCCTAAATCGCTATTTGCAAAGCCAACACCCAAGTCATCGACCAAAAAATGATTCTGGCGCAATGCTTTTAGGACTTGGCTTAGCGCCGTACCTTCCAACAATTGAACAGGGTGTAATACAACTTGACCAGTTGCGAATAGGTTCAAAACACCCTGCGGAGAAACCCGTCTTGGAAGATCATATTCGCCGGCCTGCACAGCAACATCTAACGCTGTTATGCGAGCATAAAGAGAAAACAAAAGTGGGCTCTGTATAA
The DNA here is from genome assembly GCA_002704325.1 of Gammaproteobacteria bacterium. Taxonomy (GTDB): domain Bacteria; phylum Pseudomonadota; class Gammaproteobacteria; order Pseudomonadales; family Azotimanducaceae; genus UBA4421. Next base: position 2,131 of record PAFJ01000018.1, read on the forward strand.
CGCCTTGCTCATTCAGTTCCGCGGTCATTTTGGCGAATGATTGACCGGCCTGAACCTCGTAACGAAAAGACTCTTGCAGATCGCCCGGACGTTCTGCCCAAGCTAAGAGCGCAAAATATGCAGCAAAAACAAACAAACCAATACAGGCCCCACCAGCAGCCAAGCTTGTGACCGTCGATTTACGAATACTGCTTTTGTCTAGCCGCAGAGCGTTCAACAGTTTTAGATACGGCTAAAAATCAAGGTGCCGTTGGTACCGCCAAAGCCAAAGGAATTTGTTGCTGCATGATCCAGGCTAGTTTGACGAGCTTCGTTTGGCACATAATCTAAATCACAGCCTTCGCCCGGCTCGTCTAGGTTTATCGTCGGTGGCACCACTTGGTCAGTCAACGCTTTGATCGTGAAGATAGCCTCGACCGAGCCGGCCGCGCCCAATAGGTGTCCGATCATTGACTTGGTCGAACTAACGCACAAATTAGTGTCCGACCCAAACACCGACTTTACGCCCTTGGTTTCTGCTACGTCACCCAAAGGCGTTGATGTTCCATGGGCGTTCAGATAGCCAAGCTCGTGCGGGTTTAATTGCGCATCGTCCAAAGCCTTTTGCATGGCGGCAGCGCCTCCCTCGCCCGACTCGGATGGGCCAGTAATATGGAACGCATCAGCACTCATTCCAAAACCAGTGAGCTCGGCATAAATTTGCGCACCGCGCGCTTTTGCTCGTTCATACTCCTCGATAACCAATACACCAGCACCCTCGCCAAGTACAAACCCGTCACGATCGGTGTCCCAGGGCCGGCTAGCAGCCGCGGGATCATCGTTTCGTGTCGACAAAGCTTTCATCGAGTTGAAGCCTGCTACCGTGATTGGTGACGTCGCAGATTCTGCACCACCCACAACCATCACATCTGCTTCACCGTATTGAATCATACGGGCACCAAAGCCAATATTGTGCGTGCCTGTGGTGCACGCCGTGACCACAGCAAAGTTGGGCCCTTTGAAGCCCCATTCTATGGACACGTTACCCGAGATCATATTGATCACCACACCCGGTATAAAAAAGGGAGAAACTCTACGAGGCCCGTTGTTCACCAGCGTCGAGTGGGTATTTTCAATGGTCTCAATACCACCGATACCCGAACCTATTGCCACCCCTATCCGATCCGCATCTTCTGGGTTAGCCACAAGCCCTGCATCTTTGATCGCTTGAGTTGCTGCAGCGATACCCAATTGAATAAACGTATCCATTCGCCGGGCTTCCTTCGGATTCATGTAGTCGCTGATATCAAAATCAACAACGCTGCCACAAATCTTTACACCGAACGTTTCTGTATCAAAACTTTCGTTGATGCGAATGCCACTTTGACCGGCTATTGCTGCTTGCCATGAAGTCTCAACACTATGGCCGATCGGAGAAACCATCCCCATTCCGGTAACAACAACCCTACGTCTACTCATACATTTTCTCTCGCTTTGAGCGCATCTGACCCATCAATAAACCACATATCGGCCGGCCTGTCTGCATACCTGCTGAATTCAACAAACAGTCATGAGAAACACACACGCATACGGCCCAGAACGAGCGTTCTGCGCTATTAGACTGAACAGGATAAGGGCCGAAAGGACCGGCAAAAGAATGGGGCGCTCTTTAACCAAGCGCCCCAAATCAATTATTGATGAGCCAAAATATAGTCTATGGCTTCTTTGACCGTGGTAATTTTCTCGGCTTCTTCATCGGGAATTTCCGTTTCGAATTCCTCCTCCAAAGCCATTACGAGCTCCACAGTATCCAAGGAATCAGCGCCCAAGTCTTCAACGAAGGAAGCATCACTGCCTACCTCTTCTTCCTTAACGCCGAGTTGCTCACAGATAAGTTTTTTTACTCTTTCCTCAACATTACTCATGCTAAAGACATCTCCTGATGGTTCCTAGGTTCGGGGCCGGAGGATTCTATAGAGCCAGTTTTGGCAATTCAATAAACAATTTCACGAAAAATTTAAGCCCAACATCAACTTTTGAGAGACTAATTCAGAAACATCCCACCGTTTATATGAATTGTTTGCCCAGTAATGTATGCCGCTTGACCTCCGCTTAAAAAGCTCACTGCAGCAGCAACCTCTTTCGCCTGCCCCATTCTACCAAGCGGAATTCTGGTTAACATCGCAGAGGTCTGCTCGTCGCTTAATGCCGCCGTCATGTCAGTTTCTATGAAACCTGGCGCCAGCAGGTTAACTGTAATACCCCGCGAGCCAACCTCTAAAGCTAAGGACCGAGTAAAGCCTTCGAGACCCGCTTTGCTAGACACATAATTTGCTTGGCCAGGGTTACCAAGTCTGGCGACTACAGAACCCACGTTGATAATACGGCCCCAGCGCGCCTTTACCATATTCCGCAGTGCCGCCTTGGTGACACGAAAAGCGCCATTAAGATTGGTATCAACAACCTCTTGCCATTCATCCGAAGACATACGCAGCAGCAAATTATCTCGGGTCACACCCGCATTATTAACCACAACCAAAGGCGCTGGCGCTTGCTCGAGCATCTCTTTGAAGCCACGGTCCACAGATTTTTGGTCTTGCAGCTGCAACACCAATCCACGCCCTTGGGCTTGCAAGTTGGCGGAGATTGTTTCGGCCCCAGACTCCGAGGTCGCCGTACCGAATACAAAGAAGCCTTGATCAACTAAAGCGTCAGCAATTGCCGCACCAATGCCTCTACTCGCACCAGTAACGAGTGCTGTTTTTACATCCATCCCCTTGCCTCTACGTTCACGGGCCTACATCCCAGCTACAAGCTCTAAATCCTCCTGTGAGGATAACGCAATCGCTGGCGTACCTCTGGCGATTCGCTTTACTAATCCACACAACACATTGCCGGGCCCCGCCTCAATAAATTGCTCTGCGCCCGCGCTCAACAAATGCTCAATCGTTTCTGTCCATCGCACTGGAGCAGATAACTGCGAAACTAGTTTGCTACGAATCTCCTGCACATCAGCCGCTACCTTTGCATCGACGTTTTGCAGGACAGGGATCTGAGGCATCAGCACCGGTATTTCGCTCAACACCGCAGCAAATTCTTCGGCAGCAGGCTCCATCAGCGGCGAATGAAAAGGACCACTTACGTTCAGCGCCAAGGCGCGTTTTGCACCCGCTTGCTTACATGCATCAATCGCCGCGGTTATGGCGGACTTTGCACCGGCAATGACAATTTGGCCTGGGGCGTTGTAATTCGCGGCAGCGACAACCCCTGAAACAGCTGCACAGCATTCCTGCACGGTTGCGTCATCCAGACCCAGAATAGCCGCCATGCCGCCTTCACCGTTGGGCACAGCTTGCTGCATCAGCTCCCCCCTTTTACGCACGAGTCGGACACCATCTGCAAACGAAATGGCCCCTGCGCATACCAGNGCGGAATATTCTCCCAGACTATGTCCGGCCATCGCCTGAACATTCAAAGGTTCAGCACGACGCTCCTGCAGGGCATTCCATAAAGCTACNCTTGCAGTTAGTAGAGCGGGTTGAGTATTTTCCGTCTGGCCGAGAACCTCGGCTGGGCCNTGTTGCGTCAACTGCCATANATCGAATGACAAAACGTCGGAGGCTTCCGCAAATCTCTGCTGTATGANNGGGTTTTGTTCTGCTACTGCCTNNAGCATGCCCACNCTTTGTGAACCTTGNCCTGGAAACATNGTGACAGCATTCATTATCGAACTCCTTGCGCCAATTAAGCGAGTGTATTGATCGTAATCTAACCAAAGACAACGCTAGACCCAAGCGCAACGCTGCTTAGTCATTTTGCATAAAGAGTATTCAAAACGTCCGTGCGCGTAGAACCAAACACTTGGTGTGGGCGCAACTATCAAAGAGCGACATAGATTATACGTTAGAGCGATCGCCAAGAAGGGGGTGACCTTTGGGCACGGCGATCAAGAATCGTTAACGCGGCGACCTATTTTTTGTCAGGCATTACCTGTCGACCGCGATAAAATCCATCTGCGCTCACATGGTGACGCCGATGCGTTTCGCCGGAAGTTGGCTCCACCGACAAGGTAGGGTTCGCCAACGCGTCATGCGACCGCCTCTGCCCTCTACGCGAGCGAGTGACCTTACTTTTTTGAACAGCCATGTTTGTTCCCTTCTAAACTAATTTACTTTGTCAAAACCATTGTATTCGACTTCAGTGAACGTCGAATCATTAATTATTCATATCTTCGTCAGTGTTGCCTTTCACAAGACCGCTGCTTGCGACCAATTCTTTCAAACCTTTAAACGGCATTTGCCGATCACTGGGCACAGTCCCCAGAGCCTCGCTATCATTATCGGCAAAGTGCAATTCCGGCATGTTTTTACACTGTTGGTCAAAACAAACCTGCCGCGGCAACCCAAGAATCAATTCGTCTTCAATCAATTCTGCCACATCCACGTACTGCCCAGCAGCAACGACAATATGTTCCGTCTTACTCGAACTCGGCGCGGACCACTCAGACCATTCATCAGCCTGGCGCTCATTAAACGCCACAACAGCTTCAAAAGCGATTTGCATCGGCCAAGCCACTGGCTCGTTACACAAATGACACTCGAGATCAACGCGGGTACTCAAATCAGCGGCAACGCAAACTCTTCCGTGCTCATCCAGCCGAAATCTGGCTTCAACCCTGACGTCCTCCGCTAAGCTGCATACCTGTATCAAACGCGTCAACTCAGTACCGCGAACCATAAGATTCAGCACACCGTTCTTTTGCGCGAGGCCTTTATAACTTGAGTTAGCCAATAATTGCCCTTGAGCCAGCCCGAGGCGGGCGCAATCATAGGTATCTGAAAACCTTGTGTAAAGTAGCGGATAATATGAANACCGAAATCGTTCTTGCTTCAGCATCAAAATATCGAGCAGCATCGTTACAGCGGCTGGGCCTGAAGTTCAAGCAGCAGCCTGCAGGCATCGATGAAACTCCACACCTTACAGAAACGCCTACTGATCTTGCATCGCGTCTCGCCCACGAGAAGGCTCTGAGCTTAGTTGATACCCACCCAAACTCGATCATAATCGGCTGCGACCAAACAGGCAGTTGCAATGGCCAATTCTTGCATAAGCCCGGCAGCATAAATGCCGCCCGAGACCAACTTGCGCAGCTAAGCGGTCAGAGGGCTGTTTTTTATACGGCGATGACAATAATCGTTACCGAAAACGCCGTAATAAAGAAATTGACGCACGACTTAGATATCACTCAACTGCAGCTGCGAGTTCTAACCACTGAGGAGATAGCATCTTATGTTGAAGCAGACCGACCAATTGATTGCGCTGGGTCCTTCAAAATCGAGTCTTTGGGCATCATTCTATTCACGGAAGTTAAAACTTCAGATCCGAGTGCTCTGGAGGGCCTTTCGTTGATCCACCTAACCTCCCGTTTGAGAGATTTAGGCGTGGAGCTTGGATTAGCCTAGGTGTTAAGTCAGGGTTTTCCAAAACGAGGTCATGTCGTCTGCAATAGGTGCTTGAAAATCTAGGCGGTCCCGGCCAATTGGAATAACCAACCGACTGGCATGCAAACATAACCGTGGCGCCGCTAATGCGGTGCTTTGTGCATATTTGTCGTCGCCTAAAATTGGGTGTTGCTGGGACTGCGCATGCACCCGAATTTGATGCGTGCGCCCAGTATGTAAGGCTGCGGAAAGATGCGTTGCCTGTTGCGTCTTATCTACGATTGCGAAGTCAGTTCGCGCTAGTTGACCAGCAGAGGAAGTACGAACTCTTCGCTCTCCCCAAGCCGTTTCGTAGCGCTGCAGGCGCAATGACACGGTTCGAATAGATTTGGGCCAGGCGCCTGCAACATACAGATCGTATTTCTTTTTCACCANGCGGTGTCTAAATGCGGCTTGAACCTCGGTCAAGACCGAACGGCGCTTACATAGCAGCAAACAGCCCGAGGTGTCGCGATCAATACGATGTGCAAGTTCCAACCTTGGCGCTTGCCGAAACGCCCGGAAAAGCTCAATGACACCACTCCTAATCGAACTGCCTCCATGAACTGCGAACCCAGAGGGCTTATTCAAAGCGATCAAATCGGCATCTTCATAAAGAATGGCTGCCTCAAGCGAAGCTACCGTAGCGTCCGCCATTTTAATTGGCTGCTCTGCCTTCAGCGTGACTGGTGGAATACGGATTCGATCACCAAGCTGCAAACGATGGCTGGGCTTTATCCGTCCGCCATTCACGCGCACCTCCCCAGAACGTAATATTTTATAAACGCGCTGTCGCGGCAGCCCTTTGAGCGAACGCATGAGGAAGTTGTCAATACGCTGTCCGGCATCCTCAGCACTGGTGATGTCTACGTATTCTACTGGCATCGTTCCCTGTTCGCGCAAAAATATTAATTGTTTGAAGGGGTTAGCAATCGCTGGTAGACTCCCCNCGGTTTCGCTGGAGCGGCCTCGCTAGGGTACTGTGCAACTTGCTTGCATGTGAATACCTTCGGTGCCGGCACTATAGTAGCAGTTAGGGCGTAAATTCTAACTTTCCTGGCCGAATTAGATTCAGAGAAATGAGTGGGCATAAAGGCCCGCATTTCTATACGTAATAAAGCGCCATTGGCGCCAGGTAAAAAATTAATAGCGAAGAAGTAGAGAAACCGCTAGCGGTACACACCGATTATAAGAATCGGAGGTGTATGAAAGACGGCATAAGAGCATCTAAAGGACATTTTTGAAAAGATAATCGATTGCTATCGGTTTATCTTCTGGACGCGAATGAACTAGCGTCCCTTAGACCTGCTGCCCGCCCTCTTTCTGGTCGCGGACTTTTGTCCGCAGTAAATACGCAGTAGATAAAAGAATTTATTAAAAAGCTTAGCGTCTAGGATATTGTTTATCGCGAAAGCATATACACAAACCTAGCCTGTACAACACAGAAATTGGCAGCGCTGAGTGAACATTAAAAGCCTATAGATTAATCCGTGGGCTTTCTTTTTCGACCAAGGGCGCATCGGCGTGCTGGGTCTGCGGATACTAAGACCGGATTGAATCTTTCATCACTACTTCGTCCATAACACTGATGTGCNCTTAACACGTCGGACGGAGAACACAATGAAAAGAATGCTAATCAATGCTCGCCAACCGGAAGAGGTTCGAATAGCTCTGGTTGATGGGCAAAAACTTTACGACCTAGACATCGAAAATCGCTCAAGAGAGCAAAAAAAGTCCAGTATCTACAAAGCCAAAATTACCCGTGTTGAGCAAAGTCTAGAAGCGGCTTTTGTTGATTTCGGGGCCGAGCGCCATGGCTTTCTACCAATTAAGGAAATAGGTCGCGAATACCAACAAAAAGGTGGGGACGGTATCCGTGAAGGTACAGAGATAATCGTACAAGTAGAAAAAGAGGAACGCGGCAATAAAGGTGCGGCACTGACTTCATACCTTAGCTTAGCGGGCCGATATATGGTCCTTATGCCGAACAATCCAAGGGCGGGTGGCATATCTCGACGTATCGAAGGCGATGATCGTGACGAGCTAAGGCAAGCAATGTCGCAATTGGAAATTCCCGATGGCATGGGCGTTATTGTGCGGACCGCTGGCGTCGGTAGAAGTAGCGAAGAATTAAACTGGGACCTCTCATACTTGCTGCAACTTTGGGAGGCGATAAAAAACGCAGGCGCCACCGAACAGACGCCGTCGTTACTGTACCAAGAGAACAGTGCGGTGCTGAGAGCAGTTAGAGATAATTTGCGTCCGGATATTGGCGAGGTCCTGATCGAGGGCGAAGCTGCCTTCGACGAAGCTTCGGCGTTCATCGCTCAGGTGATGCCTAACTACTCTGACAAAGTTAAGGCATACGACGATCCAATCCCGTTGTTTAGTCGTTATCAAATAGAAAGCCAGATTGAAACGGCCTACGAGCACACAGTTAAGCTGCCGTCGGGCGGCAGCATAGTCATCGACCCTACCGAGGCGTTGGTGTCAATCGACATCAACTCCGCACGCGCCACCAAGGGCTCGGATATCGAGGAAACTGCACTTAATACCAATTTAGAGGCTGCCGATGAGATCGCTCGACAGCTAAAAATACGCGACATAGGCGGCCTCGTTGTTATCGACTTCATCGATATGATGAACACGAAAAACCAGCGCGCGGTTGAAAATCGGATGCGCAACGCGCTGGAAACCGACCGAGCACGCATTCAGACAGGACGCATCTCGCGTTTTGGGTTAATGGAGATGAGCCGGCAGCGGCTGCGTCCGTCGCTTGAAGAGATCAGCACAGAATTGTGCCCACGCTGCAACGGCCAGGGAAGAATTCGTGACACGCGCTCCCTCGCTTTGGCAATCCTACGCGTTTTGGAGGAGGAATCACTTAAGGAACGCAGTGCAGTAATTCGCGTACAGGTGCCCCTCGCGATCGGCGCTTTTTTATTGAACGAAAAACGCCCGGATCTCGCTGAAATAGAAAAACACAGCAAGACCCACATCGTTATTATTCCTAATTCAAACTTGCAAACGCCCCACTATTTAGTAGAACGGTTACGCTATGACCACGTCGAAGAGGAGGGAGAAATTGCCAGCTATACCCTTTCGGAATTGGCAAATCAGGCTGCAGCCCAAGAACTGCCTGAGGAAACAGCGCTCCCGCAGCATCCCCAAGCGGCGGTAAAAGCCCAAATCCAAACACGCGAACCCGCGCCCAAGGTAAGCGTCGTGACAGATAAAAAGCCAGGTCTACTAAGCAAGATATTTAAAAGTCTTTTCTCAGATGAAGTTATCGATCCTGATACCAAGAGCAACCGCGATAGAAACAAGGCGAATCGAGCAAATACCTCGCGCAATCCACGAAAGCGCAGAGATGAAGGCAACGGCGAAAATAATCGGAAACGAGAGCGGGTTAATAACCGTACGGAACAGGGTCGTAGCAATAACCAAGAGCGCGACGAAAAGCGCAAGACGAAGTCCGCGAATGAAGATCGTAGAAGTAACCCTCGACAAGCCGTTGGAACTCAGGAACGGGGCGATGCCAAGGGTAGAAATCGCAGCAAACCGGTACGTTCAGAACAACAACAGGAATTCGTCGCCACCCCANCGGGAGAGCGNCAACCCAGTTCGGAAGATTTGGCCAAGAGTAAACGCCAACCAAAGCGAGACCGAAGCGCCCCGCCCCGTGAAAAAGCGCAGCCGGCTCGCACAGAAAAGCCCCGTCAAGCGACCGAAACTGAAACGCCTGTCATCGATCAAGGCCCCGCTCTAACCGGCAGCGAGACTGCAACCGCGCCGGCTACCGAACGACCAAGCCGTGCTGGTAACGATCCGAGAAATCGAGGCAAAAACCCTGCCGCTGCGCTTGCTCAACCCGAAACGGGGCCTGAAAACACAACGGAAGAAAAGCCGACCAAGCAAAAACAAGACGATATCAGCCCACTTGAAACCACTGCTGAGGATCAAGGTGTAAGCGCCTCTGACAGCACTGAAGCGGCAATAGAATTGCCGCTAACCGAAGCCCAAGTTGACCAAGCTCAACCNCCCGGAGAAACAGTTCCCGAAACACTAAGTGTTACTGATAGATCATTAACAGAGGAGGAACCGGCGCAAGAGTCAGACTCAGGCGACGAGGACAAGCCCTCGATACAGGCAAAAGCGTTCGACGATAACGTCGAAACCGTTGAACCGGAACCTGTCATTGATGATCTGTCTGAGAAAACCTTAGCTGAGGCGGAAGCAGATACCACATCAGAGCCAAATGATTCATCTGAAACAGCGGGCCGAACCGCACGCGCAGCAAATGATCCGCGCGAAGTTCGTCGTCGCGAGCGCGAAGCCGAGCTCAGATCTGAAGGGGTCCAAGTTCCCAATGCAGATCAAAACNGCACGAACTAAGCCAAGACAGATGGCTCTACNTCTAGGCGAATAGNAAAAGCTTTATCGACACTGGCGCGCACATCAGACGCAAACTCAAAGATGTGCGCCGCTTCTGTCACATCATAATTCACCAATACCAGCGGCTGTTTGGCCCAGCAGCGGATCTGGCCCGCCTGCCTATCTTTCCAGCCGCAGCGATCGATAAGCTGCGCCGCCGATAGCTTAGCGCCAACTTCGGTGCGAAAAACTTTTAGGCCCAATTTTTCGAAGTACGCTATCCGCTCTTCATTGATGATCGGATTTTTAAAAAAACTTCCGACATTAGGGTAGACGCTAGGGTCAGGCAACTTCGCCGATCGAATGTCAATCACCGCGGCAGCGACCTGCTTAGCGGTTAAATCCAGATCGCCTTGGAGGTAATTTGCCAGATCTGGATAATCAATTTGTATACGCGCAGCCTTCGATAAATTGAGCCGAATAGCCGTAATAACTTCTTCCTGACAGCGCTGGAAACGACTATTCCGGTAGCCAAAATCACACTCATCCCGGCCTAGCCAGCCCAGTTTGCCATCACCGTCAACTACCTGAACCGACTCGATAACATCAGCAAGCTCAACTCCATAGGCGCCTATATTCTGCACCGGTGCTGCACCTACTGAGCCAGGAATAAGCGCCAAATTCTCGATACCAAACCAATTCTGCTCAACACAATAGAGTACCAGCTCATGCCAGTTTTGCCCTGCACCCACTTCCAATTGCAGGTCCATACCCCGTTCATTAATAACGCCCAGCGCTTCGATAGCCATTACGCCAACAACGCCACTGACCTCGGGCATCGGTACGATATTCGAACCGACCCCAATGACCCGAAAGGATATTCCCTGCTTCTTGGCGAACTCTCGTGCCGCGAAAACATCCTCGAGATCGTTTAGCACGCAACCGAACTCCGCATAGCTTGTTAAGCCAAGAGTATTTGGCAGCGCCATATTTTCTATGAGGGTCATTACAGTTTTAATAGTCTAAATGTGAGATTGATTCGCTCTCGAACCGGGCGAGCAGTTTTCGCTAGGCAATGCCTTTGGCGGCCGTCAAAAAGCAATAATGATCCATGCTCTAAATCAACAAATTCACGCTTGCCGCTTCTCTCGGACTCAAAGCGAAAACGCCGCGGAGCTCCCAGGCTCAAAGACGCGATATTGCCAGCACATCCAGCCTCATCGTCGCGGTGCCATCCCATGTGCTGCTGACCATCGGCGTAGCGATTGAGCAGCAAAAAATTAAATTCCTGAGCGGCGACCGCTTGGATCCGATTACGCAGCGCCATAAGTTCGCTAGGCCAACCCTNTGCAATATGGTCCGTGCCGGTATAGCGATAATTGAGGCCTTCATCGCCAAACCATGCCAGACGCCGCGGCGCTATTACGCGCCGCCCGAATATACTGAATGACTCAGTCGCCCACGCTACATTGCTCTCCTGCCGAAGCCAATCTAGACAATCATCCGCGTCGCTATAGGTTAAAAAATCTCGCTGGTAAAGCACGCTCAAAAGCCGCATAACAATAGTCGTAATGTATACTACAGCGCGCTACGAAACTAACGGGGAAATCCATTGAACATTGAAGGAAAACTAGCGGTCATTACTGGCGGAGCTTCCGGCTTAGGTCGGGCAACCGCAGAAATGATCATCGCCAACGGCGGCAAAGTCGCCATCCTCGATCTTAACGAAGATCTAGCAAAAGCAACTGCCGAAGAAATTGGTAATGCGTCCGCTTATCAAGTCAACGTCACAGACGATGCCTCAGTTACTGCAGCCATTACGCAGATTCAAGCGGACCACGGTGCTATTCATATTAATGTGAACTGCGCCGGCATCGGAGCCGCGTCTCGCACGGTCGGACGCGAAGGCGCCTTAGACATCGCAAAATTCAATTTCATCATCCAAGTGAACCTGATTGGTACCTTCTCAGTACTGAGTAAGTGCGCCGCGATCATGCAAATGAACGAGCCAGAAGGCGAAGCATTGGAGCGGGGTGTAGTCATAAACACGGCATCGGTTGCCGCATATGATGGTCAAATCGGTCAGGCGGCCTACTCTGCAAGTAAGGCCGGGGTCGCGGGTATGACGCTACCAATCGCGCGAGATCTATCCCGTCAAGGCGTGCGCATTTGCACGATCGCACCAGGTATATTCAACACTCCAATGATGGCTGGCGCTCCGGATCAGGTGCGCGACCCGTTAATCGAAATGGTCCAGTATCCCAAACGACTCGGTTTGCCGCCTGAATTTGCTTCTTTAAGCAAGCAGATCGTAGAAAATGCCTATCTCAATGGCGAGACGATTCGCCTAGACGGCGGCATCCGAATGGCACCGAAGTAGCACCGCTACTGATCTTTCGCCGACCAGAGCGCGTTTACGCGCTCTAGGTCAGTCGGGGTATCAACACCACCCGGGACCCTCTCATCAGCATCTACAACCAGCAACTCATAGCCCGCTTGCAACCAGCGTAATTGCTCTAACATCTCGATTTGCTCCAACGAACTCGGACCTAAGTCAACAAATCTGCGCAACCCACCGACTCGGAAAGCGTATAACCCTACATGCCGCCGAATTTTCTTGTCTTTAGCATAGTCGATCCAGTTTTCTTCGGATAAATGCGCCTGCCCATCACGGGCATATGGAATATTGGCTCGGGAAAAATAAAGGGCGCAAGATTGATCATTAGTCACGACTTTGACCACATTCGGGTTTGAAAAGTCTGCNAACGTATCCAGTGGNTCAGCCACAGTTGCCATCTGTAGAGCTTGAGAAACGCGCATGCTCNCAATCAAACGATCAATGACTGAAATAGGAATCAACGGCTCATCACCCTGAACATTTACCACGATATCTTCATCAGGCCATGCATTTATTCGCGCGACCTCCATTGTCCTATCGGACCCAGAGCTGTGGTTCACATTAGTCATCACGGCCTTGAATCCAGCGGCCTGGACCGCTTGCTGAACACGGGGATCATCGACGGCGACGGTAACGTCATTGGCAATAGTAGCTGCAGCTCTTTCTGCAACACGGACCACCATGGGTAGCCCTCCAATGGGGGCTAGAGGCTTNCCTGGCAAACGCGAGGAGGCAAAACGTGCTGGAATCACTATATGCACACGCATCGATCTACCCCAATCCTAAGCGTTCGGAGCGTGGCGCGAGCCCCTTATTTGATAACAGTAAATCCAGCGAGGAACTAATATCGTCATCAAAGCTTAACTCGATCCGAAGCGCCCACACATGGACTGAGCCCAATTCGAGCTCGCGCAATTTCACGGCATCTTTCTCTGTACAAACGACGGGCAGAGCATCGGCAAATACAACTTCCTCGCCGGAATAATCATGATGATCAGGAAATTCACGCAAATCAGCAGATAGTCCTAGCGATTGTAACGAATGCATAAAGCGCAGCGGGTTACCGATCCCACAGAGCGCGTGCACGGATTTGTTTTTACTTAAAAAATCTTCTGCAGACAGAGCCAGACCGGTCGCTACGTTAACGAAATCAAGAGCTTTAGCGTGCATGATAATCTCATCTGCCCTCAAGCCGGTCTGACAGCCGTTAGAAACAACCCAATCTACTACTTCAAGTCGCGACCGAGGCTCTCTCAGGGGCCCGGCAGGCATGAGCCTGCCATTACCCAGCCCGCGCGCACCNTCTACCACCGCTATCTCGATATCTCGCTCCATAGCATAGTGCTGCAAACCATCATCACTCACGACAATATCGCAGCCCTCATCAATGAGCATGCTCACGGCCTTGGGCCGATCAGCGGCAACCGCGACCAAACATTGCAGGCGACGACGCATCAGCACGGCCTCATCGCCATAAAGAGCCGCATTGCCNTCCGTGGGCACCAACGAACCCGCTCGACTGGCTNGACCTCTGTATCCACGCGTAACGACGCCCGGGGTAAACCCACGCCGCTGTAACTGTTCAACAAGCCAGATAACCATCGGCGTTTTGCCAGTACCGCCCACAGTAATATTACCCACAACAATAACCGGCACAGCGGCACTACCCACTAAGCGCGCCTTCTGCTGCTGCGACGCTTTGAGTCGACCGGCGAAAAAACCATACAGCCAAGACAGCGGCATCAGCAGCAGCGGCCAGCGAGCGTTACCGTACCAAGCCCCAGTTAGAACAGACGCAGAACGCGAAGCGTAATCGCCCATGAATGGCACCAACTGGGCGCTGCTAGGCACTGCTCGAGATTGGATCTCAGAATCTGCCGCCAGCGCCGACCCCGGTGCATCCTGAAATTGCGCAGCGTGCAAACTCGCATACTGGGCGCCTAAATCGAGCAACTGTTGATGGGTACCTTCCTCCACAATGCGGCTGCTTTCCAATACGACAATTCTGTCTGCCGATTCGATGGTTGATAGCCTATGGGCGATTACCAATGTAGTGCGGCCCTCCATAACCTCTACCAAGGCCGCTTGAATGTGCTTTTCTGATTCATTGTCTAAAGCCGATGTCGCTTCATCCATGATCAATACCGGCGCATCTTTCAGCAGCGCCCGAGCGATGGCGATTCTTTGTCGCTGCCCGCCCGACAACAAGACACCGTCATCTCCAACCATCGTGTCTAAACCATGCGGCATAGCCGCAATAAATTCATCGGCATGGGCCCGCCGAACCGCTAAATTAATCGCGTCATCATCAACATCAGCCAAATCACCGTAAGCAATATTGTTGCGCAATGTGTCATTAAACAAAGTTACCTGCTGAGTAACTAAGGCAATCTGTTCGCGCAAACTAGTGAGTTGGATATCGTTTATGTTGACATCGTCAAGACTGATAGCGCCTCGGCTTACGTCGTAGAACCTTGGCAGCAAACTGGCCAAGGTAGATTTACCGCTGCCTGAACGTCCAACCAACGCCACCTTCTGTCCTGCTGCTATTTCCAGATTAATGTTTTGCAACACGTCAGGCCCGTCATCTTGATAGCGAAAACTTACGTCCTGTAAACACAGCCGACCTTCAGCTCGGGCAATTGCTCGCGCACCGTGATCGTGCTCCACCCCCGCATCAAGCTGCGAGAACACATCCTCTGCCGCAGCGATACCGCGCTGCAATTTGGCATTAATCTCTGACAGCTTGCGTATCGGTCGGCCCAACATGCCCGCCCAACTTAAAAACATAACAGCCTCGCCGCCACTCAAAGCGCCGCCCACATCAGGCCGATAAAGCAGCAAAATCAGTGAGCACAGCGCGACAGCAATAATGGTTTCATTCAACTGCGAGCTAAACACTCGCGTCATCGCCATCTTCAAATTCTGCTGACGATTTATCCTACTGGCACGATCAAAGCGACTTTGTTCGTACCGCTCGCCGCCGAAGGTTTTAACAACCTTAAATCCATTTACCGCCTCAGAAACCACATGGGTCACGTCCCCCATCGAGTGNTGAATACGTTTTGCAATGCGCCGAAAGCGGCCACTAGCGAACANCACAACTAACGCCAACAGTGGCGCTGTCGCAATAAAAATTAGGGTTAAGCGCCAATTCAGAGCCAACATAAACCCAACAATTACGATAACCTTTAGTCCATCTTGCACCACCGCTCGAATAGCGTCTGTGCTGGTGTCTCGCAGTTGCGTAACCGTGAAGGTAATACGAGAAACAATATGTCCCTGGGCATTAGCATCGAAATAATGCGTCGGCAGTCGCAACAGTTGTTCGAACAACTGCTGACGCAAGTTAAACACCATATTGAACGAAACTTTGGCCATCACACTTTCACCGATGACCGTACCAACAGCGCGAAGCCCTGCAGCACCCGCCATCAAGAGCGGGATTGTTGCCGCAGCCCTGGCCTCTTCATTATCCCATTCATCAATTAAGTTGCCGAACAGGCGTACAAAATAGCCCTCTGCTCCCGCGGCGAGTAAAAATCCGAGTACGGAAATACCAAACAAAAACCAATAGGGTGCTAAATAACTCAGCAGACGCTTGTATGTATCCCAATCAGAATGAGCCATTACTATTTCTTCAATTTTTACCGCGAGTATTCAATCGCACATCGCTTATGCCTGCCATACGGCAAATATCCATCGCTTTGATTACGAAGCGGTAGTCAGTGGCCTCGTCGACATCTAATCTAATCGATGCCGCATCCGAGCCATACGCGCCGAGCTGACCCTCGAGGACGTTCGCAAGCATCTCTATATTAGCGTCAGGATATATCTCACCAGCAACTGAAAAAGCACCTGCCGCATCGATAACCATTATCAACTGCTGTTCATGGGCATTGCTGGCAGCGCTGTTTGATTCTGGAAGCTTGATCGAAATTTCNCGATTGACTACGAACGATGTCGACACCATNAAGAAAATCAACAGCAAGAAAATCACATCAATAAGCGGCGTTAGCTCTAAAGCAGCTTCATAACGACGGCGGCGCCTAGCCATAGTCATTCGTCCGCGTGCTCCGCACACAACTGCATACACCAGCGTTGACTGGTCTCATCCAGCATTACCAATAACGTGTCGACCTTGCGTAAGAGCAGTCGGTGTGCGATCAGCGTAGGAATTGCAATCGATAACCCTGCAGCAGTGGTAATGAGCGCCGTGGAAATCCCACCAGCTAATGCCGCGGTCTCACCGGAGGCAGACACAACTGAGGTGAAGACGTCGATCATGCCGACCACCGTACCCAAAATACCNAGCAAAGGGCTNATCAGCGCAATAATTCCTAATGCTGTGAGATAAGTTTCAAGATCGTGGCCGACGCCGGCCAGCGCAGCTTCCCTTGCATTTTCCATATTATCGCGATCGCGCTGATCTAAAACCGCCAATACCGCCCCTAAGGGGGAATGGTTACGTAACTGCTCACGGGACCCTGGGTCGCTTAAAACCTGCTTTAGTTGTGGAAGTGTTAACGCCAAAAGTTCCGGTGGAACGACTAGTTCTTCGCGCAGCGACCAGTAACGCTCCACACAAATAGCCGCAGCGACCACACTACAGCTCAGAATCGGCAACATTAACCAGCCGCCGGCTAAAATGACATCAATCACGATAACGTCCGACCTGCCGCATTCATTGCTACCAACTGCA
Organism: Gammaproteobacteria bacterium; assembly: GCA_002704325.1. Classification (GTDB taxonomy): domain Bacteria; phylum Pseudomonadota; class Gammaproteobacteria; order Pseudomonadales; family Azotimanducaceae; genus UBA4421. Next base: position 19,064 of record PAFJ01000018.1, read on the forward strand.
ACCTCGCGCACTGATTGGCCAAGCACTGTGCACTAAGCCGTCGTCTTCCAGTACCCAGTAATAATCGTGCAAATTGACGGTCGGATCACAATGGGGAGCTGCAAATCTCAACACCTGCCCCAGTTGCACCTCCTGCTGGCCCTCCCCTAAGAGCAGCACGCCATGCTCGTCGCCAGCAAAGCGATACTCAACGCCAGGCAAATCGTCACATATTGGATTTACCGAATCAGAAGCAAACGCCTTATAACCGCCATCGACTGTGATGGTCTTGGATTGAGGTTGACTGATCGTGCTGCAGGCAACGGTCAAGGCAAGCTCAAAATCTTCAAAACGACTGCCTCCCGCACTGGCCAAGACTCGGTACTCTTCATCCATGAAGATGTAGCTGCCTACTTGAATATCCGTTAGACGCTCTACTAGAACGTCGACATCGTAAGTCCCGGTGCCGCCGCCGGTAACAATGTCCACCGGGATCCCTTGCTGTTCAAGCGCGGTGAAAAATTCATCTAATCGCGACCAAGAAACTAACGACTTTTCTCGTCGCTTTGCATATTCTTCGATGTGCATAAGGTGGCCCGCATAATGCTGAATACCCCGAAACGCAAACCGCTCGTCACNCATCATGGCATCAATTAGCCGCAACATGGTCTCTACCTCGCGCGTCCCCGTTCGGCCCATACTGAGATCGATATCAACCAGCAAACCCAACCGCCGATCAGCATCAATTGCGCCTTGCAGGGCCGCTAAGCCCTGTACGGAATCCACCACCAAAAGCAGTTCACGATCTGCATATTCTCCTAGCAAAGCATTTAGGGCCTGCGCCTTCGCTGAAGTCGCAATCGGCGAAGTAATCAGAACTGAGGGAATACCAGCGCCAAGCATAATTGCGGCCTCACTGATTTTGGCCGCGCATATCCCAACTGCGCCCAAGTCAATCTGTAACTGAGCTATCGCTGGACACTTATGCGTTTTACTGTGGGGCCGAAACCCTTTGCCTGCAGCGCTCACATGATCGGCCATTTTGCGCATATTCCGCTCCATGGCGCCTCGCTCCAACACCAACGCTGGCGTCGGCAACTGCCCTAACTCGACGGGCTTATCCAGGGAAACCGGCGCACTGCTGCGGGCGGCGACTTGACTGAGCGCATATGTAATCGACATCGGTTGACTAACCCATTTGTTGGTAGCAAAAATTTGTGGCTTCGACAAAGCCTTCAACGGAACCACAGTCGATACGCCGACCCTTAAATTTGTAGGCCAAGACGTTACCCTGCTGAGCTTGTTGCAGTAAGGCGTCAGTAATTTGCACCTCACCGTTTCGACCGGCCGGGATCCGCTCAAGAATATCGAAAATATCAGGCGTCAGAATATAGCGCCCAATAATTGCTAAATTACTCGGCGCCTGCTCGCGATCGGGCTTCTCTACCATATCGTTAACCCTTATCAGGTTTTCATTTATCGCCTCGCCAGCAATAACCCCATACCGATCAACCTGATCAGCAGGCACCTCTTCAATGGCAACAATACTGCACCCATACTCCTCATGGAGAGCTGACATCTGCCGCATCACACTTGGTTCGTCTGCTGATGTTAAACAAAGGTCGTCCGCAAGGATGACCCCAAAAGGCTCATCACCAACGATTCGTTTGCCGCTCAGAATCGCATGGCCAAGACCCAACATTTGGCGCTGTCGCGTATAGGAGAAAGAGCACTGATCTATGAGACTACGGATGCCAGCGAGCGCCTCTTCTTTACCGGTTCCCGCAATAGAGCTTTCCAATTCAAAATTTATGTCAAAGTGNTCTTCTATTGCCCGCTTACCGCGCCCAGTAACAAAACAAATATCTGTCAAACCAGCATCGGCCGCCTCTTCTACACCGTACTGGATCAGCGGCTTGTCTAATATTGGCAGCATTTCTTTGGGCATCGCTTTGGTTGCCGGTAGAAACCGGGTGCCGTAGCCCGCCACAGGAAATAGACATTTTTTTAACACGCCGGTGCAACCTCTTTTTTGTCTGCGCAGGCGCTATGTTAGCTGGAATGCGGTCTTAGGTGCGATACTTAACAGCGCGGTATTAATTAGCTCTTTGGGTGTGCGACCTCGTCAGCCAACTTCAACGCCGCCACGAGATGCTGACAGATTAAAACACCGGTGCTCTTTCGTTGCCGATAAGTGCGTTTTGACGAGCGAGATTGGAGCGAGTGCGCTAAATCCATCGCGGAATTGAGATGCTGAAGTACCGGATCAGCGGCCTCTGTGGCGTTAGCCCCAAGTTCTGAGCCGCCGAAATCGCTTGGGGGTTGCAACGCGCGCACCCAAGACCCCGTAAGTTGCCGTTGCAACTGATTACGCTTGGTGCCCTCGATAACCGGGTATTTATTATCTTCAGGCCCAGAAAATAAGGGCAGAGTTGCGCCCAAAGGCGTATCTGGCTGCCCAGCGTTGATAGGCTCTAAAACTACCGCCGTGCCTACGTTTGCGCAGGCATTTACGCCAAAATTTGCACCGAGACTGCGCTCAGAGATCCAATCTTGCTGGATGGGTTGCTGCGTTTCCATAACTCNAAGTGTACCGGTACTGTATATTTATACAATATCTAATTCAGTGCCCATTCACACTAAAATTCAGACGCTCACCGTCCCATCCACCTAGGATTTTCGATCCGGGAGTAAACTGCCCTGCCAGTATCATATTGGCCAACGGATTCTCTACCAGACGCTGTATCGCCCGCTTCAAGGGCCGCGCGCCATAAACCGCATCGTATCCCGCAGCCGTTAACGCATTTAGCCCATCATCACTCAGCGAAAGGTGCAAATCTTGCTCCGCCAGACGCTCATTTAACGCATCGAGCTGCAGCTTGGCGATTTGCTCGATTTGCTCCTGCGCTAATGGCTTAAAAACCACAAGGTCGTCGATGCGATTGATAAATTCGGGCCGAAAATGCTGGGCCACAATACCCGTCACTGTGCTTTCTATACGGGCCTCATCGCCATCTTGAGTCAACGCCTGAATGGCTTCTGAGCCAAGATTAGAGGTCATAACAAGCACACAATTACTAAAATCCACTGTTCTACCGTGGCCATCAGTAAGCCGACCGTCATCCAGCACTTGGAGCAAAATATTAAATACATCGGCGTGAGCTTTTTCGATTTCATCAAGCAATATGAGCGAATAAGGCCGACGCCGAACTGCTTCGGTTAAGTAGCCGCCTTCTTCATATCCCACATATCCCGGAGGCGCACCAATCAATCGAGCGACTGAATGCTTCTCCATGAACTCGGACATATCAATGCGCAACATCGCGTCGCTGTCGAACAGTACCTCTGCTAAAGCCTTGCACAGCTCTGTCTTGCCCACTCCTGTGGGACCAAGAAACATAAACGAGCCATTCGGGCGATTCTGCTCGGCGAGTCCTGCGCGCGCCCTGCGCACCGCCTGACTCACCGCTTCGATACCTGATTGCTGGCCAACCACGCGCTTTGATAACTCCTCCTCTAACTTTAAGAGCCGCTGCTTTTCGGCGGACATCAGTCGAGCAACTGGAATTCCGGTCCACTTGGCAACCACCTCTGCTATTTCTTCTGCTGTGACCCTATCCCGCAATAAGCGATTTTTCTGCGTTGTCTCGGGAGCCTCTGCAATACGTTTTTCTAAATCAGGAATCACGCCGTACTGCAATTCAGACATACGCGTCAGATCTCCTTCCCGCCGGGCAGCGGCAAATTCACGGCGCGCAGACTCCAGCGCTTCTTTCGTACCTTGCGCACCTTTGAGCGCCTCTTTCTCCTGCCGCAAAACCTCATCAAGTCGACTGTAATCGTCCTCTAATTCCATCGCAGTGTTTTGCAATTCCTGGAGGCGCGCCCGACTTGCTTCGTCCTGCTCTTTCTTGAGCGCCTCAATTTCCATACGAATCTGCATCAAACGACGTTCGAGCGCGTCCATACTTTCAGGCTTCGAATCTATTTCTAGCCGAATCCGGCTCGCAGCTTCATCNATAAGGTCGATTGCCTTGTCGGGTAGTTTTCGATCAGTGATATAACGATGGGACAGGGTGGCCGCAGCAACAATTGCCGGGTCGGTAATATTAACGCCGTGATGCAGCTCGTACTGCTCTTTTAAGCCGCGCAAAATAGCAACTGTGCTTTGCAGATCCGGTTGGTCAACTTGTACTTTTTGGAAGCGCCGCTCCAGCGCCGCATCTTTTTCGATATGGGTTCGATATTCATCAAGCGTAGTGGCGCCAACACAGTGCAGTTCACCTCTCGCTAACGCCGGCTTGAGCATATTGCCCGCATCCATCGCGCCCTCGGCTTTGCCGGCGCCAACCATAGTATGCAGNTCATCAATAAACAAAATCACCCGACCTTCTTGTTTACTAAGGTCGTTCAATACCGCTTTAAGCCGTTCCTCGAATTCACCTCGATATTTCGCCCCGGCAATCAAAGCACCCATGTCTAGCGACAATACTTNTTTATCCTTTAAAGATTCGGCGACTTCACCATTGATAATTCGTTGTGCCAAGCCTTCAACAATGGCTGTTTTGCCAACGCCAGGCTCGCCGATAAGCACCGGGTTATTTTTGGTTCGACGCTGTAACACCTGAACGGTACGCCGAATTTCCTCATCGCGTCCAATCACGGGATCGAGCTTGCCCTCAAGTGCTCGCGCCGTAAGGTCGATGGTATATTTCTCTAATGCCAAACGTTGGTCTTCTTCATTTTTATCGAGCACTTTACCTCCTTGTCGATGCGCCTTTGCCGCCGCCTTAATCAAGTCTGGAGAAATACCTAACGGTTTTACCAGCTGACGCAACCTCGGATCTTCAAGCAGAGCCAGCACCACCCATTCTTCGGGCACATATTGATCGCCAGCCTTTTCACCATAATCACGCGCAGTTGCAAAGACTTGCGCCAAATCACTGCTTATGCGCATCTCGCTTGGTGACCGACCNAGCTTGGGTAGGTCATCAAGCGCAGCGTCCAATCGTTCACGAAGCGGCGACAAAATATTCTGCTCATGCGCGACCTGTACTACCAACGAATCCTTTATATCCAAGAATGCCAGCAGCACATGCAGCGGTTTAAGCTCCGCATTCTGCCGAGACAACGCTAGGTTCTGAGCACTACTCAGTGCCGCCTCAACTCTTTGTGTAAATGCTTCCATCTCTTCTCCGCTTGCCGAATAATTCCAACACAAGCACGCTTTCANNAGGCTTAGAATGTGGTCGCAACAGACTATTTCAAGCCATGTCATAGTTGCGCTNGGCTGATTTCACAGCATTTCGACAGCAAATCCATTGAACTACTGANCTTTCTTTCAGCGAAACAATCATGATCCGAAGCATATCCAGTGCACCCGACGAACACCCAGACCAGATCGTTGGAACCATAACAATGCAACCCAACCATTCTATGAGTTGGAAAGCCCTACGCTATTTTTTGCTGTTCATGATGACCATTTCTTTCAGTATCGCGCTAGCCTTCACCGCCATGGGATATTGGGTTGTTCTACCCTTCACGGCACTAGAAATGGCGCTTCTCAGCTATTGTTTATGGCTGTGTTTACGCCGCTCGAGCCTCCAAGAAGTGCTTTCTCTAACACCAGAAACGATCACCTTAGAAGTCGGTATTAGACACCCACAGAAGACCTATACGTGGCAGCGCTTTTTCACCAAAATTCAGGTGCAACCGGCATTCCATCCCTGGTATCGCAAAAAGGTTTCGTTAGTTCATAAAGGGACTGAATTGGAAATTGGTCGCTTTCTCAACGCCGACGAACAAGATGAACTGTTAGATTCGCTTCGGCGGTTAATCCGTCAAGCAGACGCCGCCCAGATTACTGATACTCGGTCAGCCAGTGATCGCGCTGAGTAAGAAGATGCCCCGGCATCAAACTATCCCAAGTCACCCCCCCGGCATACCCGGTAATCACTTGACTCGAGTTCTCTAGGCCATAGCGCTGCATCACAATGTCATGCGGGTGTCCGTAGCGGTTGCCGCGACCAGCGCTATGAACCGCCCATTTGGGAGCTAGATGGCGGACGAAAACTGAAGAAGAAGATGACCGACTGCCATGGTGCGGGGTCACCAGCAGCGTTAAATTTTTCGGCAGCCAAGAAACCAAAATATCTTCTGCCGCGTTCGATACGTCACCGCTCATATAGACGCCATAGCTCGCTCCTGAATACGGCGCATCACTCTCCACCAACAAGGTACAAGAGCGATCATTTCGGCTGGCGCCGTTTTTATGCTGCAAGATGGTGAAGCGCACACCGTCCCAGAGCCATGACTTCTTGTGCTCACAAGCGTCTGCACCAAACATTTGCGCTGCATCAGGGTACCGCTCCATCAGCGCCNAACGTCCTCCGGCATGATCATTATCCATATGCGTGAGCATAAGCAGATCGACTTTATCGGCGCCGGTGCTGCGCAGTGCCGGAATCACTATTGATTGACCGGCATCGAATCGATTTTCAAATTTTGGACCCGCATCCACCACAACACGCCGGGTTCTGGTATCCAGAATCGCAGCACTGCCCTGCCCTACATCGAGCACCTGTAATCGCACCTGCCCGAACCTTACACCNGNCTGATTGACAAGNAGCAAACACGACAATCCGAGCACAGCAATACCTCTATACGTTTTACTCAGGGGTAGGCAGAAGGCCAAACCGGCTAGGCCGGCGACCAGCGCCGTCGGCCTGGACAAATAGCCTAGACTTTGCCCGTGCGGCGGCACAAGACTTATCAATGAATCCAAAAGCGCCTTGATTGTGATTACACTCAAATCCGCCAACATCAACATGATGCCGCTCGCAGACGACGCTATAGGCGCTAGCAGCAGCCCGACCATCAGGCTGGGCAATGCAACCAGAGTTATTGCCGGTACGGCAAATAAATTAGCGGGAATACTTAGCAGCGGTATAGCACCAACGATTACACTAAGAGCTGGCGCCATTAAAACAAATAGAACGACCTGAACACGGACAAAAGCCAGAATTTTTCCAGTAGGTCTGCGGTACCCTACCACTCCCCAACATAAACTAGCGACCGCAATATATGAGAGCCACAAACCCTGCTTGAACACGGCCAAAGGTTGGAATGCCACAGCCACGAAGAATGTCAGCAGCAATACCCGCAAAGGAACTGAGCGGCGTTGATTAAGAGCGGCCAAAACGACGGCCCCAGCCATCAGCGCAGCTCGGACTATGGGCGGTTGTAAACCGCTGATCCATGCGTAAATACCAATCCCTACTAGGGCAAGCACAGCAGCACCTCGATGAGCACGGACTTGGGTGTTCGCCAACATGCCGTAGAGGCGTAAACACGCAAGGCACAACAGATAAAGCCATCCGCCAATTAACCCAACATGAAGACCAGAAACGACAAATAAGTGGATCGTACCGGTAACTCGTAATCGCGCCCAATCCTCAGGCGGCACCAGACCTGCATCACCCAGAGCTAAGGCTAATAAGGCACCTTGTTCAACCACCCCTGCTGTTTCAAAAACAGCACGAACCCAACGAGACAGGTCTTGAGTATTTTGCGGACTGGCAAGGTGCCCATGTTTTACATAGCCAGTGGCGCTATAACCGGACGCACGAAGCCATTTTTCATAATCGAAACCGCCAACATTTAAAGTTCCCCAAAGCGCTTTTAAGCGCACGGTTGCAACCACAATATCGCCGGCCGCCAACTCATACTCATTATTGCGCCAGCTTAACCGCAACGTTCTGCCCAAAACATCGGGACAACCTCCTTTGAGGTCGCCGAGCACGACAAAACGACCATGCAAATGGGCTGGGGTATGGCGATGCAGTTCATCAATCCTTAACTTCACTAGGACATCCTGTCCTAACGCACACTCTGGCAGCGTATCCGANGTCATCTGTTGCCATGCGCTGGCAACTCGAATTACGGCGACCAAAAACCCTGCGATCAAGATATAATTAAAGTTCGCCTTAATATTAAGCTCCACCGACATTTGCGAGGCGCTCAACCGAGGCCCGATCCATTAATGCAGTTATGCCTAAAAAGACCCTTTTAAAATACTTACCAAATGCAGACACAATCCGTAGGAATTCCACCCTACAGCCCATTGCTCACTTACTTGAGCGCTCCCTACTCTGGCATGTGAACCGCCGCTCGGTCTCCACAGCCGTTTTCATTGGGCTTTTCTGTGCTTTTGTTCCCGTACCGTCGCAGATGCTGCTTGCGGCACTCGCCGCAATTTGGTTTAAGGCCAACTTACCCATAAGCGTCGGACTGGTATGGATTAGCAACCCATTGACCATGGGGCCTATGTTCTACTTCGCGTACAAATTGGGAGCATGGTTATTGGGCATCGAACCCTCAATTGACAATTTTGCGTGGAGTTTCGATTGGTTCCTCGACAACGCGGCGCGCATCGGCTCGCCGTTTTTACTCGGCTGTCTGGTGTGTTCTTGGGTGACCGCAGTCAGCGGCTTTGTAGTGGTGCGCCTGCTGTGGCGCACCCGCATCATTCGCCAATGGAATAATCGTAGATCTTAAGCTCAGGCGCGGGATCTCACCTCAGACTTTGAGATTTTCCAGCGGATTCATTTGACTGGCTCGATGGGCAGGTAGCCATGCTGCCCATACCGCCAAACCGCCGGCAGCGAGGCCTGTTAGCAAGAGATCAGACCCATGAATTTGACTGGGCACCGTGACGAAATAAGAGCCTTCTAACAGATGCCGGCCGCTCAACCACTCAAGTGCGTCGACAATCTCGTTCACCTGTTGCGCCACCAAAACGCCTACAGCCAACCCAACGGTCGTCCCCACGAGTCCGACGAGCGAGCCCTGGAGCAAAAATACATTACGCACCAAAGATTGATCAGCACCCATCGTGCGCAAGATCGCAATATCAGCACGCTTATCATTCACCATCATGATTTGCCCGGCCACAATATTGAATCCAGCTATAGCAATGACCAACAGCAGCAGTGTCCCCATCAGAGTTTTCTCTAAAGCCACTGCTTGAAAGAGATCGCCGTACTCGTCGATCCAGCTACTCACCGCAACCTCAGATTGACCCGCAAAAAGCTTCGCCGCCGGAGCCAAATCGTCGACCACCGATTGCGCAGCTAAAGCATCGTGCAACTGTAAGCGCAGTCCGGTCTGCCCCAACGCCTGCCAGTCGTCCATCGGCTTGGCGTCTAAATTCATTAGTAACAAGCTGTAATCAGGGTCTGCCCCAAGTTCGAATGTGCCGACTATTTTTAATCGGAGCAAGGTCGAGCCCAAGCTCTCGCGCCTCGGCACGGCCAACAATAAACTCAGGTCATCGCCCGGAACCACGGCCAAGGCTCGAGCAAGCGGCTTGCCCATTAACACACCATTGGGTACGTCACCCAAGCTGCCTAGCGCACCTTCAGACATGGCATTGACTAACTGTGGTTGCGCCTTAAATCCAGCGCTAGTTAACGCGACCGCAGTAACGGGTTGGGATCTGCCACTCTGCGTAATAACACCAAAGCCCTGGAAATAGGGCGCCATTTGCCGGATCCTCGGATCAGCTTGCGCAAATTCAAGTAAGCGCTCAGTCGGTCGAGCATTAGTCATCGTGATATGCGGCACTGACCCCAGCAAGCGCTGCTTAAGCTCTTGATCGAATCCATTCATCACCGCCATAACCGCGGTAAGAGACATAACACCTAAAGTCAGCCCGATTACCGACACCCAACTGACAAACCGCGAAAATCCGCGACCACCGCGAATGATTAATCGCGCAGCCATCCACAGACTTAGCGTCCCAGTACCGCGCATTTACTCAGCCAACGAGCTCAAAGGCTGCAAAATCCCGGCTTCCAGCGATGCAACGCGATCAAATCGTTGCAGCATAGACACATCGTGAGTGACCACCACGAAAGATGTGCCCTGGGCCCTACTAAGGTTGGACAAAAGATCCATAAGAAGTTCGGCGCTGGTGCGATCAAGACTGCCCGTGGGCTCATCGGCCAAAACCACCTGTGGTTTATTTACTAGTGCCCGAGCAACTGCGACGCGTTGTCGTTCGCCTCCGGACAATTCACTGGGCAAGTGATTTAACCTTTCTTCCAGGCCCACAAGCGCCAACATATCGCGTGCGGCTTGTCGTGCCGACGACTCGCCGACACCCAGTAATTGTTGGGGGATGGCAACATTTTCCTGCGCCGAAAACTCCGCCAGTAAATGGTGTTGCTGATAGACAAAACCCATTTTTTCCCGACGGATCCGCGCTCGACCGTTGGCATCAGCCGCCAGCAGATCCACCCCATCGACTTTAACCGAGCCGCTGTCTGCAGAATCCAATCCTGCCAGCAGATGCAACAAACTACTTTTACCCGAACCCGAGCGCCCCACTATAGCCACTTGCTCACCGACAGCTAACTGCAGATTCACTCCTTTCAAAACCTCCACTTCTGTGGCGTTTTGGAAAAAGCTTTTTGTTAACCCTTCGGCCAACAACATGAGGCGGTCATTCATACGCAAGTACTCTGGACGGCAGTAGTTTCGCGGCCCGCCACGCGGGGTATACACTCGCCACAAACGCAAGTGCACTAGCAAAGACGAAGATGCTCACGGCATCTGCCAGTTGCACGTCTACTGGTAAGTAAGAAATAAAGTACTGGCTCATTAAATCCATCCCTAACAACCACTGCACAAATGGAAAGGACTGAGCTAGGCCAATCGCGGCCAAGCCACCTAACAGCAACCCCAGAATGATGCCCGCGCCTCCGAGCAACATCCCCAAGCAGCAGAACAGACCGATAATCTGCCGGTCCGTTGCACCCATGCTGCGCAGGATCGCCACATCCGCTTTATGGCGTTCTACCATCATCATCAAACTGGAAATAAGGTTGAACGCGGCGACGCCAATGAGCAGTGAAAAAAGCCCGAACATGGTCACTTTCTGTATTGCAATCGCCTGATAAAGATTGCCGTAGGTCAGCATCCAACTCCGCACCGCTGTTGCATCGGCAAATGTCGCCCGCAGAAACTGGCGCGTCCCAGCGAAATCAAAAATATCCGATAGCCGGCCATCAAGGGCATTGATTCGTTGCCCTAACTGCAGCAATCGCTGTGCAGTTTCTAAACTAACGAATGCACCCCGTCCATCAAGCTGGGACCCACTGTCAAACACACCAACTACGGTGAAACGTTTTTGCCGTGTCGTCGGGCCAACAATTGATAATTTCGGTTCCGCAAGCATAAGCACAACAGAGTCGCCTACAGCAACGTCGAGCCGTTTGGCCAGCGTACGTCCTATCACTATCGAAAAACGTTCTTGATCCAATACATCTAGCGTGGTGTTTGTCGCTTCTGACTCCCCCGAAGCATTGGTAAGGAATGATCCAACATCACTCACAAAGGCATAGCGCTGGGGATCTATGCCCTTCAGTTGTGCCGTCGCTAGATTGCCATTCGCCGCGAGCACTACTGTCGTTTTAACCACCGGCACCAAGTGCTGAATACCGTTTGCAGCGAGCATATCGGCGTCAAAGCTCGAATCCCCGGATAGGCTACCGCCAGAGAGAGAAACACCGAAGTGCGGCGTAACCGCTAACACCCGCTCACGCAGTTCCCGGTCAAAACCGTTCACAACAGAAAGCACGAGCAACAATACCCCGGTACTGACGATTAGCCCGCTTAACGCCAGTTTACTGACATAGGACAGACTGCTGATGGGACTGAGCAAAAACCGGAGCGCCAGTGCCCAGGTCAGACTCTTCACTCGCCTAGCCTGTTTGCCACCAGCCGTTTAACGTCCGCGCCGAACAACTAAGCGATCAATATTCTCAGCTTCGCTATCGCATTGCTGAGGATCACCACCACAAATCTCGCATTCCATTTCCATGCCTAAGGCTTTCATGCCGCCACAGCTTCCAGCGATCGGCTTACGCCCGAAGATAACCCCCACGGCCATGAGCGCGACCATCAACAACATAAATCCAAAAGCAAAAAACAAAGTGGTCATGACTTACTCCGGGTTACTGAGCAGGAACGGTTGCATATGCGAAGTATACCTCTCAGTAACGGTAGCGTCGGCATTTTTTGCCAGAATAAGCGCAGCCAAGCTGCGACTCTCAGCATACTCAAGGCCAGAATCCAAACCGAGCACCATCAAGGCTGTCGCGTATGCGTCAGCCCACATGGCACTGGGATGCACAACGGTCACCGACACCACATTATTGTCCGCGGGAATACCACTACGTGGATCAATAACATGATCTACCCGTAATCCTTCTACGACCCGAAAATTCCGATAATCTCCAGACGTCGCAACGCTCTGGCCGGAAACACTGAGAATTCGCTGCACAGAGCCTTGTTGGCCGGGCTCGGGTACTTCTATACCGACTCGCCACAACGTGCGGGCGCTGTTCAAACCCTGCACGCGAACTTCACCACCTATGTCCACCAAAAAATGTTCGCAGCCAAGGTTCAACATCGATTCGGCTAGCTCGTCCACAGCTTGGCCTTTCGCGATAGCAGACACGTCGATATAAGCTGTTGCAAGACGCTTACGAACCCGGTTATTCGTAAGCAGCTCGATATGCTGCATGCCTACGCTTGCTGCAGCATTACGTTGAGACGCCTCACTTGGTGGCCACGGCGCCGCTTTATCTGGCCCGAACCCCCAAATATTAACCAGCGGGCCGACCGTAACATCGAAGGCCCCTTGGCTGTCGCGCCAAAGTTCCACTGCAGCACGCAAAGCCGTACTGAGGCGTCTGCTTATGGGCCTTACATCTTGTGCAGGCGCCTCGTTCAGCAAGCTGAGTTCCGAATCTGAGATGTAGGTCGACATACTTTGATTAAACGCGACCAATTGTTGATCTAAAACAAATTGACTCGGCCTACAACGGGCAGACGGTGCGTACTGAACGCGGTAGTACGTGCCCATAGTCTCGCCTTGCAAAATTTCATAGGCAGGCCATGCTGCACCCCCACAACCTCCGAGCGATACCGCGAGTATTAGCCAAATGTGGCCGTTTCTGAGTGGCCGCAGCCCCTTCATATGGTTCCTGTCGTTAATACTAAGATCGGGCACCTTAACAAAATAGCGACCCCGACTGGCAACCCGGGCCAGCAGCCGATTAAACTGCACGGCTTGCACATCAAAGCGAATGAACCGTATGAATTCACCAAAATTTGCGTTGTTGGTTGTTAGCGCAGCAGTATTAGGTTGGCTATGCGCACAATTCTTGCCACCAATGGACTGGCTGCAGCAGCTAACAGAGCTTCTACGCACCGCTTTTTTCGCAGCTCTGAAAATGCTTATCGCGCCACTCATCTTCTTTTCGCTCCTAAGCGGTGTTATGGAGTTGCGCAACACCCGCAGCATGGGGCGACTTGGCGCAGTTACTCTGGGCTATTATCTGTTTACCACCGCAATCGCGGTGACCATCGGCCTAATCGTGGTGTTTTTTATTCACCCGTGGACCGCCTTTACACCCCTAGTTCAAGATCCAGGCGCTTACGCAAGCGTTGGAGCAACGGCCCCACGACTGATCGACCCTGGTGACGGGTCACTCTTTGCATTGGCCAACTCACTGCTGCAGAGAATGTTGGCCAACCCATTTACCGCACTCGGCGAGATGAACATTCTCGGCATCTTAGTGGTCGCCATATTGTTCGGCACTGCAACCGCCCTAACCATTCAAGATGACTCACCGTTACCTCGGCTAATTGCAGATATCACCCATGGAATTTATCGTCTCGCTGGGTGGATCCTTACCGCACTGCCACTCGGCTTATTTGCAGTCACCTATCAACTGTCAGCACAAATCAACTTAGATACCGTCGCCGCACTGGCCCAATTTGCCGGCGTTGTGCTGGCTGCAACTATGTTGCACGGGCTTATAATATTGCCACTGTTGGCGTGGTGGGTATCGGGCATAACGCCGTGGCGGTTCCTGCAACTTATCGTCCAACCGCTAGTTACTGCCTTAGCCACCTCCTCAAGTGCGGCGACCTTACCGTTATCAATGACCACCGCCGAACAACAACTTAAGGTAAAACGAGCACGCTGTGCATTTGTTCTTCCCCTGGGCGCCACTGCCAACATGGACGGTACCGCACTCTTTGAGGGCATCGCCGCGGTATTTCTCGCCTACATGTTCGGCATTGAGCTTGGCACCGTTGGCATTATCGCGGTGTTCATCGTAGCCATGCTATCTTCAGTTGGCGCTCCGGGCATGCCATCCGGCTCGATGGCTGGGATGCAGTTGGTATTGATCGCCGCAGGCATTCCGCTCGAAGCGATAGGATTACTCTTACTCATTGAGCGCCCGCTAGACACCTTTCGAACCGCAGTTAACGTCGAAGGCGACCTAGTCGGTTGCTTGGTGGCAGAACGATTTGGACACACCGATGAGGCGGCAACAGCATGACGACGAACCTGCTTTTCTTGCGGCACGGGCAGATAAAAGCCAATCGGCAAGGGCGCTGGCACGGTTCCACCGACAGCGCGCTGACTCTAAAAGGACGAATTCAGGCCTCATTGACGAGCAAAGCGTTGCAGAACAGGCCGGAAATTAGCGCGGTATACACCAGCCCTCTGCAGCGTTGCAGGCATACTGCTCGGTTAGCGACAACACGTTTACCCCACGAGCCCGTTGTTATCNGTGGGCTTGCTGAAATGTCCATAGGCGACTGGGAAGGCCAAAAATTCAACCGATTGCAGTCCGAACAGCAGCTCATTGAGCGATGCACAAAAGACATACATTGGTGTCCACCAAATGGCGAAAGCCTTGCAATTGTTGCGCAACGTATGTGCGACGCCATTGAACAGATCAAAAAGTCCCACAGCGACGGCAGCACGGTACTCGTGGTCAGCCATGGCGCAGCCACGGCCATCGCCATCGCAACCTTAATCCATAATGATCCCTGCCAATGGGGTGGCTATCATTTTCGTAACTGCAGCCTCACCGAACTTACCCTCAAAGATGGCGCAAATCTTGGGTCATTCGACGACTGTTCACACTTGGGCATGTTCGGTTAAGGTTGCAGCTAGAAGCTTTTTGACAAAAAACGGAGAGGGACATGGGCGAATATTGCATAGTAGAAAAAGCCGATCACATTATGACTGTGAGGATAAACCGACCAGATCGATTGAACGCGTTACATCCTCCGGGCAACGCGGAATTAGGTAAGGTCTTTGACGACTTTGCAGCTGACGATGATCTTTGGGTCGCCATCATCACTGGTGAGGGCCGCGGTTTCAGCGCGGGTAACGACTTGCGCTACCAAGCCGAAGGCGGCGAGAGAGTTCCGATGCCCCGCGGCTTTGGCGGTCTCACTTCGCGATTCGATTTGCATAAACCAGTTATCGCTGCCGTCAACGGCGTAGCCATGGGAGGCGGATTCGAAATTGCACTGGCCTGTGATCTCATCATTGCCTCGGACCAAGCGAAATTTGCCTTGCCCGAACCCAAAGTGGGTCTCGCAGCACTCGCTGGTGGCTTGAACCGACTACCCCGCCAAATTGGCCCAAAGCGGGCGCTTGGGATGATCCTTACAGGCCGTCACGTCAGTGCCGATGAAGGCGTACAACTTGGCTTCGTAAACGAAGTTGTGCCCCACGAGCAACTTATGGATGCGGCTATGAATTGGGCTCAGCAAATTATCGCTTGTGCGCCGCTGTCCATCCGCGCCAGCAAAGATGTCGTCTATAAAAGTTTGGATAGCGCTTCTCTGCAGGAGGCTATGGAAGCCAAATACGATAGCGTGCAAGCTATGGTCAGCAGTTCTGACTTCATTGAAGGACCCAAAGCCTTCGCGGAAAAACGCCCACCCAATTGGCAGGGCAAATAACTAGGGGTACCTATGCTTAAAGTGACACATCGCGAACTGATTGACCGCGCCTTAGCTGAGATTGAGACATTGGACATAGAGCAAGCAGAAGCACTGCTTGAAGACGACAACACCTTGTTCGTCGATTTGCGTGATCCGCGCGAATTGCAGCGCGAGGGCAAGATCCCCAATGCATTTCATGCGCCTCGTGGCATGTTGGAATTTTGGGTTGACCCATCTTCTCCTTACCACAAAGAGGTTTTTGCCTCGGGCAAGAAATTAGTGTTCTACTGCCAAAGTGGTTGGCGCTCTGCGCTGTCAACAAAAACAGTACAAGACATGGGGCTGGACAATGTTTGCCACATCGGTGACGGCTATCGCGGCTGGAAAGACAGTGGCGCAGCCACCGAAGATCTGAGCTAGTTCAATAACAATAACTGCAGCGAGAACCCGTTGATTCCTGTTATCTACTTGCTCGCCTTTAGCGGCGGCTTCGTGATCATGTCCCTAGAACTATTGGGTGGGCGTATTCTTGCGCCCTATTTTGGTAGTGGCATTTATATCTGGGGCAGCATAATTACGATTTTTATGCTGTCGCTTTCTATTGGTTACCTGCTCGGCGGAAGGCTGTCCGTGCACAACCCGTCTTCCAGCCGATTCGCAGCAATTTTTGCGGTGGCCGCAGTGCTATTACTGCCGCTCACAGTGTATGCCCAAGATTTGATGGAGTTCATTTTTCTGCGGGTTGAGGATCCTCGCTACGGATCACTGCTCGCCTCTGTCGTGCTCTTTGGCTTGCCAACAGTGATCCTTGGCATGATTTCGCCCTATTCCGTTCGCTTGCTGGTAGAAAACGTAGCCGAGTCCGGGCGCATAGCAGGCGCACTTTACTTCGTTTCCACATTAGGCAGCGCAATCGGCACGCTAATGACGTCATTTTACTTTGTGCTGTGGTTCGAGATGAATACGATCATCCTGCTTTTGATCGGTTGTCTGGCATTGCTCGCGGCATTAGCGTTTAGCGCGGATAAAACCTTTAACAAATAGGCATGAATACCACCGACGAGGTCCATTTCTTATGAGTACTCGGATGCTCTTATTGCTGTCGGTCTTATGGGCAGCAGCCGCAACAGCGGCGCCTAACCAATATGGTGTGCTGCACGAGGAACGGTCACTGTATACCCGCATTTTAGTGCATCAAGACGACGATCTCCTGTGCCTGAAATTCACCTTGGTTCGCTCCGACAGTAATCAAAGTTGCAAAGACCTGTCGCAGCCAAAGCGGATGGTGTTTGCCTATGCTCAGATGAGCATGGCGGCACTGCTCTTCAATCCAACGCCCAAGCGCATTCTCATCGTTGGGCTAGGCGGCGGCACGCTTCCAATGGCCCTCCGTGAACTTGTACCAACAGCGACGATCGAGACCGTAGAAATCGATCCCGCGGTCGTGCGAGTCGCAACAGATTTCTTCGATTATCGTAGCGATGAAAAAAATCTAATCGTTACCGAAGACGCACGGGTATATGGCAAACGCGCAAAAATTAGAGGGCTACGCTACGACTTAATCATTCTAGATGCGTTTAACGGCGACTATATTCCGGAGCATTTAATGACAATGGAATATCTGCAGGAAATGCGAGAGCTCCTGACACCTGACGGCACCTTGGTCGCCAACACTTTCTCTACCAGCAATCTGTATCATCACGAATCCAACAGTTACAGACAGGTGTTTGGTGACTTTATCAATTATCGCCGTAAGGACACTGGCAACCGGGTCGTTTTAATACCCCAAGCACAACGCGACGGCGACGCACGGACACGACTAACGAAAGAACAATTGATGGCGCGGGCGCAGGAACTCGATACCGATTTGCGCCCTTATGGCGTACCCATTATCCGAATTGCTCGAGAGGTGGCAGCAGCCAGCAGGGCTCGGCCAGACTGGAATTTGCGCAAGCGGCCGTTGAGTGATCAATATTCACCCGCCAACCTACTGCGCAAACCCTAAAACGATCAGCTTGCGCTATTCCAGTATTCGTCTTTCAACAAGCGCTTATATAACTTGCCGGTTGGATGCCGAGGTAATTCGTCGCGAAAATCAATACTGCGCGGGCATTTGATGGCGGACAAGTGCTCCCGACAGTAATCAATTAACTCCACCTCGACCAGCGCACTGGCTTCTTCAGGATTGCGCAATTGCACCACACCCTTAACCTCTTCGCCGAAATCAGGATTAGGCACACCGAAGACGGCAACATCCAACACCTTGTCGTGATTGATCAGCACATTTTCGGCCTCTTGAGGGTAAATATTGACACCGCCAGAGATGATCATGAAGTGCTTGCGATCAGTCAGATAGAGAAAACCGTCCTCATCTAGATAACCTACATCTCCAAGGGTAGACCAACCTTTCGCGTGTAAAGAACTCTGAGTTTTCTCAGTGTCTTTATAATATTCAAACGTGCCACCACCGCCCAAGTAAATCGTTCCTGATTCACCAACAGGCATTTCGTCGCCGTCGTCGTTACAGATATGTAACTCGCAATTCAACGGACGTCCCACTGAGCCTTTGTGAGCAAGCCACTCTTCGGAATTCAGTTGCACAAAACCATTACCTTCGGTCCCCGCGTAATATTCGTAAATCACGGGCCCCCACCATTCAATCATCTTCTCTTTGATCGGAATCGGGCAAGGCGCCGCAGCGTGAATCGCCGCCTGCATGGTGCTTACATCGTACTTAACACGAGTCTCTTCCGGAAGTTTAAGCATACGTACAAACATTGTTGGAACCCATTGGCTATGGGTGATTTGATACTTCTCTATACACTCCAATGCATACTCAGCCTCGAAATGCTGCATCATAACGACCGTAGTACCGTGGCGCAGACAACCCATAGTGAAAGCCAGCGGTGCCGCGTGATACAAAGGCGCAGGAGACAAATAGATTGATTCTTCAGTACACCCGTAGAGCACTTCGGCTAGGTTAATGTCTTCGCTTTCCCCGTAGGCGTGTTCCGGCAACGGTCGTTTCACGCCCTTCGGGTAGCCCGTAGTACCCGATGAATACAGCATTGCAGCACCTTCGCATTGATCAGCAATCGGCTCTGCCGGCAATGCGGCTAATGCCTCGCCCCAGGACTGATATCCTGGAATGTCGCCTTCAACGCTAAAGCAGGCTTCAACATCCGCCATACGCCCTTGCAAAGGTTCGACGACGGCTCGCCGTTCGCCAGACGTAATGAACACGCGGGCCTCACAATTATTAACAATGTACTCCACCTCCGCCTGCTGCAGTCGCCAGCTAATCGCAGTGAAATACAGCCCAGAGCGTTGGGCCGCCCAACAAATTTTGAAGAAATCTGGATGATTTTCTAACAGCACGGCAATGTGGTCGCCACGCTGCAGCCCGAGTGAGCGAAACAGCTGTGCGCCTCTGTTTGCGTCTGCTTCTAACTCTCCATAAGTAACAACCTGGCCGGTCTCCGCGACAATATAAGCGGCGCGTTGCGGGTCTTTCGCGGCTATCTCTGCTGGACTCATTTCCCCTCCTTTATATTAATCATCGGCCAATCGAAACTGGCCGCTGTTGATCTCCCCTCGAGTCTTAACTTATCAATCTGCCTCTAACGTCAGCGACACCGAGTTCATACAATACCTCAGACCGGTGGGCCGTGGGCCATCTGGAAACACATGGCCTAAATGAGCGTCGCAGCGCGCGCACAGAACTTCGATCCGACGCATCCCCAAACTCAGATCCTCTCGAGTCGCCAGCGCGTCAGATGACAGCGGCGCATAAAAGCTCGGCCACCCGCAACCGGCATCAAATTTCGTTTCCGCGTCAAACAATTTGTTACCGCAACATTTGCAGTAGTAGGTACCCGGGCGCGTTTCATTCCAGTACATGCCGGTAAACGGTCGCTCTGTACCGGCTTGCCTGGCCACCGCATATTCTTCGACAGAAAGCTGTGCCTGCCATTCGGCGTCTGTTTTGACTATTTTATTCTGTTCAAGTTCCACTTTTTTCTCCGAAACTACGACTTTAAGGATGCTAAGCGCTAGCACCGCTATTAGACTAGCAAAAACTAATTCAGCGCTGTGGTTATTCTAGCGCTACCTCGCGTCACATTAGCTCACTAAGCAGGAACCGCTATGAACAGCCCCAAACCGCAAAGGACACCTGGGCCCATCTTAAAGTCCACCAAACTCGATAATGTGTGCTATGACATTCGCGGCCCTGTGCTCAAAGCGGCAAATCAACTCGAAACCGATGGTCATACGGTGCTGAAGCTAAATATTGGTAACCCTGCCCCTTGGGGCTTCAATGCCCCGGAAGAAATATTGCGCGACGTCATTCGTAACGTGCCGCAATCACAGGGTTATTGCGACTCGAAAGGCCTGTATTCGGCACGCAAAGCTATCATGCAATATTGTCAGCAAGTGGAGATTACCAATGTCGATGTCGATGATATCTACATCGGTAACGGCGTATCCGAACTGGTGGCTATGTCCATTCAGGCGTTAGTGAACGATGGCGATGAAGTACTGATTCCCAGCCCCGATTTCCCTCTCTGGAGCGCTGCTGTAAACCTTTGTGGGGGCACGCCGGTCCACTACCTGTGCGACGAGGAAAACGACTGGCAGCCGGACCTTGCTGATTTACGCAGCAAGATAACCCCTCAGACTAAAGCCCTAGTGGTGATAAACCCCAACAACCCCACCGGCGCCGTCTACCAACGCGAGATGCTCGAGCAACTGGTAGCCATCGGCCGTGAATTCGATCTGGTCATGTTCGCCGATGAAATCTACGACAAAATTTTATTCGATGAGGAATCTTATATTCCACTGGCGTCTCTCACCAACGATCTACTTATGCTGACATTCAGTGGCCTGTCAAAGTCTTATAGGGCTGCTGGATTTCGCTCTGGATGGCTGGTCGTTAGCGGCGCTCGTGAGCGAGCGCAGGACTACATCGACGGACTAAACATACTCGCCTCAACCCGTCTGTGTGCAAATGTGCCTACACAACACGCGATTCAAACCGCTCTTGGCGGACACCAGAGCATCTACGAGCTTACTGCCCCGGGTGGTCGCCTTTACGAACAACGCAACGTCGCTTGGCAAATGCTCAATGAGATAGACGGAGTCTCCTGTGTAAAACCTAAGGGCGCGCTGTATCTGTTCCCTAGAATCGATACCGAAAAATTTAATATCCAAGATGATGAACAATTTATTCTGGACGTGCTGATGCAGGAAAAGGTCCTCATGGTCCAAGGAAGCGGTTTTAACTGGCCCCGCCACGATCATTTTAGAATAGTTTTCCTTCCCCACGTCGAACAACTGAGGGAAGCGCTGGGACGGCTAAAACGCTTTCTCGCCAATTACCAGCAATAACTTAAGCCGCTATATTGGACTGGCAACTCGATACAAAGAGCGCTCGTCGTATCCAGTGATCACCTCAACAAGGCCACATAAACTCGCATCCAAGGCAGCATCATCCGAATCAATCAACAGCGGGCGCTGCTCCAGTGCGAGCAGTTTTTGTTTTGAACTCACTACGGTGAAGTCGTCGGGCCAGCAAAGCTTCGCCAACACAGCCGGAGAAAACTGTTGATTGCCACGCCCCAGTAAAAATGCTTGCTGACGAGTGAAACTCAAAATCACGTGGGCAGGACCTTGTTGAATCACCGTTAGCAATTGCTGTGCCGTTGCGTCGATGACAAGCGAATGGTCCGGCAAACGCACATCCACTCCAAGCAATGTACCGGGTATCCCCAGCTCACGTTTGATTGCCAAACATGTGCTTCCGGGACCCAGAATCAAAGCAGTTTGACGATCTTCCAGCCAACACTCACTGACATAAGTGGAAATCTCATTAACAGCCAACGCCTCCGTCTCTTTACCACCCACCTTAGTCTGTTGCAGTAAATCATTAGCTTCAGGTACCCACAGTTCACCATAACCGCGGGTGCGGACTGCTGCTCTCACGTCAACCTCCGAGCCACGCTCCGGTTCGACATAATCTCGCACCTCGCGGGCCACTCGATCGATCAACCGACCATTTGCCAGATCTGCCACCACCCGCGCNGCAGCCCTAGGCGAGATCGCGAATACCCCGCTATGCATTTTTACGCCCGCTGGTAATCCCAGGCAGGACACGGTGCCAGAGACTGCGCTTAGTACATCCCTGGCGGTGCCATCTCCACCTGCGAAAACAATCAGGTCCACGTTATAGTCAATAAACGCATGCACAGCATCAATCGTATCCTGTGCCGTGGTCGGCGCACCGGGCGTGCCCAATCGGACATAGTCAAAACCAAGGGTGCGAAGAGAATCAGCACCCATTCCTGCACCCCATGTAACCCAAGTAATGGGCTGCGCAGACGGTGCGAGAAAGNAATCGGCGCCATCACCTNCGGGCGNGCATAAATACTGNAAAAAGNTAGCCACCCGAGAGGCTCCCCGGGCCTGTCCTCGCCGAGCAATAGCTTCTGTTTGCACCTCGGGCCCATCACTTCCCTTTAATCCCACAGCGCCACCGAGGCCGGCACGCGGATTAACTAACAGCGCAACTTTCATGCAATCCGATCTGCGACTGCTTCAGCCAAAGCCAATGAGGCTGTCAGACCGGGCGATTCGATCCCCAGCAGGTTTAGGCGCCCCGCCACGCCATGTTGTTCCGGCCCGTACAGCATAAAATCTGCAGCCAGCTCATTAGGCCCACTTATTTTCGGGCGAATACCGGTATAACTGGGCTGCAGACGCGAAACATCCAAGCCAGGGAAATAAGCACGAATCGCCGTGGCAAATTCTTCTTTATGCGAATCATCAAAGCTGTAATCAATTTCGGACAACCAACGTACATCAGGGCCAAACTTAATTTGGCCGGCGAGATCAAGCGTCACATGCACACCTAACCCGCCGGCTTCGGCGACTGGATAAACTAAACGAGAAAATGGCTGACGGCCGGCATAAGAGTAATAATGCCCCTTAGCATAATAAGCTTCAGGAGCCCCGCCCAAATCCGCAGCAAGCTCTGGCGCCGTTAGACCGGCGCAATTAATCACCCAATCAGCCGCAATAGAAAACTCGTTGCCGTGCACTACAGAGTCCGCGCCTCGAGACTCTATCGACTGCACTGCGCAGCCCAAGGCCAAAGCGCCTCCGTACGCCTCCATGTCGCCCTGCAAGCTCAACATGAAGGCATGCGAATCGATAATGCCAGTAGACGGCGAAACAACCGCACCAATGCCGCTCACTTCCGGTTCTAGGGCAGCCAAGTCAGCTGCATCAATCCAATACAAATCAGCCACCCCGTTAGCGGCCGCTTTCGTTATGTATTGTTCGACGGTCGCGCGTTGCATTTCATTTGCCGCGACGATTATTTTCCCGCAGCGTTTGTGATCGATACCACGGCTCGCGCAATAGTCGTATAACAATTGCTTACCGCGAACGCAAAACCGCGCTTTCAAGCTATTGGTCGGATAATAAATACCGGCATGAATGACTTCCGAATTTCGCGAACTGGTTTCGCTGCCGATCAGCTCGTGCTGTTCTAAAACCACGACCTCTCGACCCAGCTTCGCCAGTGCTGCAGCCACGGCCAAGCCGACAACACCCGCGCCAATAACTAGGCAATCAACCTTATCCATTTGCCCTGCTCAAGGCGCTTATGAATGCAGTCGCACGATTACCGCCACGGGTACAAAGCCACGCCTGCGTGAGCTTGTGCTGGTCATGCAACTGGCGTGAAAAGGCATCTTCTAGGCGCAGCAATTTACGGTCATGCACAGCGCCATCGACGACGTTATCCGAACTGATACTAAACGCTACGCCGGCAGCTTGAGAAAAATGCCACTCCAGAGATTGGCTGCGCAATTCGAGACGGTAAAACTGACGCTGTTCTGCAAAGGAGCGCGGAGGTTGTATGTAACGGTAACCAAAATCTGTTTGGCGCCTGCGGCCGTTGTTGGCCAAACACCAATGCGCAGCTTCATGCAAAGCCGAAGATGCGTAATCATCGCGAAAAATAAGTTGCGCTAAGTCCGATTCGGTACTGGGTAAATACAATGGCTCAGTACCACCACCAACCAAATGCGTCGCATGACTGCGCACAAAACAAGAATCAAATACTTGAATAATTTCTGCAGCGTTCATACTCAGCACTTCTGTATCCAAAACTCATAGACACCTGACTGTTCTGCGCGCTCAAGCATGACGTGGCCAAGAAATTGACAGAACTGAGTGACGTCTCGCTCAGTTGTGGGGTCTGTGGCGTAAACATGCAGAATCTCACCGCTATGCATTTTACGCACTTTATTACGAACGAGCATAAGCGGCTCCGGGCAGGTTAGCCCGCACGCGTCCAACTCTTCTTGTGCCTGTATTGCCAAGGTTTTTTTCGTAAAATTAAACGAAAGGTAATGGTAGTCGAGAAGCCCCCCAAATCCCAGAATTGTCGAGATCACGCGGAAATCCAAGCAACAATTTGTCGCAATTTTTTCACTCATAGGGTGCTAGAGTCCCATCTTAACAAAATTGAGTTCACAACTGATTGACATGGTTGCTACTGCTCTCCGATTAAACTTTACAGTCAGGCCAAGACCCCGGTGGAAGCGACACGTGGTCACGGGATTGGCCGGCCTGCTANTGACCTTATGGGCATCGTTAAGTCAGGGCGCTGAAAAAACCTCCAAGGACTACGACCTCGACTACTTATCCCTGCAGATAAAAACCGCCGAAGCGGATAGNGCNCGCGCAACGCTTGAGCAGATCATCANNGACATACAACTTGATCANGGCCGATATGCCTACGCACTGGTCGCGCCATTGACGCTATTGGGCGACGCGCACATNGCCTTACAGAATTCCAACGAGGCGGCAGATCATTACGCCCATGCCTTGCATCTAAGCCGCAGTAACCAAGGCCTTTTTGCGCCTAGCCAAGTAGATGTTGTTTATCGACAAGCGGCGCTATATACCGCGGCAGGAAATCTCTTGGCGGCACGCCAACGCGAGGAATACGCCTTCGAAGTGCTGCAGCGGCATCATGGGCAGGCGTCCCTAGATCTGCTCCCGGCCATAGAACGCCTAGGCGAATTCTATCAACGCTCTTTTAATTTCTTGGGCGCTAGAGTGCTGTTTAAACGAGCACTAGCTACCCTTGCAGCACATGACCGCCAAACCAGTGAGGCGGCCATCCCTTACCTTCAAGGCGTCGCTAAAAGCTATTTAACCGAGCGTTTTCCACCCTTCT
>PAFJ01000019.1 GCA_002704325.1 Gammaproteobacteria bacterium
GCTCAATCATCGCGTGGTAACGCTCAACCATTCCTGGGACCTGATCACTTTGATCAGGATGGACTAAAAACACGATCTCATAGTGACGCATAGCATCTCCTTTCGGTTAACGTCATAAATACGACGACAGCTTCCCCGGATTTATGCAGATCTTCTAGAACATCTTCTGCAACCAAGGTGAAGCAAGGTTGTACGCTGCAGTACAGCAGCGGGCGCGCATTGTAGGGGGCATGCTGGCGCCTTGCAAGGCCATCTATTTACGATCAATTCGCCAGAAAATAACTACCCGCTACGTTGACGAACCACCTCAAATAACAATACTCCAGTGGCGACCGCCACATTTAGACTCTCCACCGCGCCCATCATCGGGATGCTGACCAACTGATCACACAGACTGCGAGTGAGGCGACGCAGGCCTTTACCCTCGCTGCCCATGACTAGACCTAGCGATACTGCTGAGTCCATTGCATGCCAGATCTGCTCGCCTTCGCCGTCAGCACCCAACAGCCACACCCCTTGCTCGCGCAGCCAGGTAAGACACCGCGCCAGATTGGTCACTTGAACTATGAATAAGTCCTCCGCGCCACCTTGAGCAGTCTTCAACGCCACCGCACTCAACGGCGCACTATTGCGCTTTGGCAGAATCACGGCATCCACACCAGCAGCGTTAGCAGTGCGCAGGCATGCGCCCAGATTGCGAGGGTCGGTAACCCCATCAAGTATTAATATGAGTGGTCGCTCGCCAAAATCGGCCCACGCTTTTTTCAGAGCCTGTTCATCTGCCAATTCGCGCGCGTGGCACTCGACCAAAACCCCTTGATGTCTTAAGTCACCGGCGCGGCGCCGAAACCAAACATCTTCCACCACCTGGAAACGCACACCCGCGTCTTTAGCCATACTTATCAGTTCATTCATGCGCGCATCTCGGCGACCACGCTGAACATACAAACAGCGGGCGCGTTGCGCGTTCTCCCGCAATAGCGCGCGCGTTGCCTGAATTCCGATCACCTCATCCATTCAGCTACTCCGTCTGACGGTTCACGCACTGCGGCGGCCGCGCCGTTGCTTTTTTGATGCTTTTCCAGCGGATTTATTTGACTGCTTGATGCCTTTGTTTGACTTAAAACCGTCAGGCTTCGCGCCTCCCCCCACTCGACGCAAATCAATTTTACCTTGCGCAGGTTCAACGTTCGCGACCAGCACTTGAATACGATCACCAAGGCCATAGCGCTTACCATTGCGCTCTCCCACTAGACACTGTTGCGCTCGTTCAAAGCGAAAATAATCTGCGCCAAGATCCGAGATGTGCAAGAGGCCTTGCACA
Source organism: Gammaproteobacteria bacterium (assembly GCA_002704325.1). Classification (GTDB taxonomy): domain Bacteria; phylum Pseudomonadota; class Gammaproteobacteria; order Pseudomonadales; family Azotimanducaceae; genus UBA4421. Next base: position 1,325 of record PAFJ01000019.1, read on the forward strand.
AAATACCCTTCAATATCCACAAACAAACCGAACTCGGTGACACCGGCAATCGTGCCTGAAAACGTATCGCCCGTTCGATGTTTGAGTAAATCGCACTTCAACCAAGCTTCAACGGTCCAACCTGCCGATTCAGCACGACGCTCGAGGCTCGAGCAGCGTTCGCCAAAGTCCTCTAGCTGGTCAAGACCCGGTAAACGTGAAAGATCGCCTCTCAGAATGGCCTTAATCGCTCGATGCACAAGCAGATCAGGGTATCGCCTAATAGGGCTGGTAAAGTGCATATAGCGCTCTAATCCAAGACCAAAATGCCCCTGGTTCTTCGGCGTATAAACCGCCTGCTGCATGCTGCGGAGGATCAATTGTTGATAGAGCCAACCATTGCTACGCTGACCTAACTCATCCAATAGCCGCTTAAACACAATCGGCTGTGGAATGCCCTTGGGCAGTGACAAGCCCACTCCGCGAAGATCAAGACCCAATTCTTCGAGCTTGATCGGATCTGGCACCGCGTGCACTCGGTACAACGAACATTGCTCGGCGTTTTCAATAAAACGCGCCGCACAAACGTTCGCATTAATCATTGCCTCTTCGATCATCTGATGAGCTTTGAGTCGTTGCACCCGACTGACACTAGTGACGTGACCCGCCACAATTTCGATCGCACCTTCACGAGTTTCGAAGTCCAAACCACCTCGTCGCTCTCGAGCTTGGCGAAAAGCGTCATGCAGTGCCGCCAATGCCGCTACGGACTTGGCAACCGGTTTCTGATTCGCCCTCGCCACCGGCAGTTCGTGGCCTTGATCTAAATGTGCCTGCACTTGTTCATAGGTCAAGCGGCCGTGGGAGCAGATCACTGCGTCATAAAATTCGAAATCACGCACATCGCCATTGACCGCTACCTGCATGTCACAAACAAGAGCCAAACGCTCAACGTCAGCCTTGAGAGAGCAGAGTTCATTGGAGATGGCTTCGGGCAACATCGGCACTACATAGCTTGGAAGATAGACCGACGTTGTGCGAATTTGCGCATCGTCGTCGAGCGCGCTGCGCGGTTTCACGTAGTGCGAAACATCGGCAATAGCAACGATTAACCGCCAACCACGACGCCCGCCTAGCGATTGGACAAACACTGCATCGTCAAAATCCTTGGCTGTGGCGCCATCAATGGTTACTAGCGGCACATTGGTCAGATCTTGGCGTTGCGGAAAATTCGCGCGCTTCACTGATTTAGGCAGGCGACCTGTCGCTTTAGCAGTGGCATCACTCCACTCGGTCGGGATATCCAAGCTAGCTAAGGTCGAATGAATTGCCTGCTCGAGTACAGAGTCTGATGGCACTACCTCTAACAGATATCCAACCAACCCTTGTTCGTTGCTGCCAACTATTACAACTCGCACGGTGTCGCCATGCTGCGCCCCCTGAGGCTGCTCTTGCAGTTGAATACGGCCGGCAAAGTTTCGGCCTAACGGATCTACTGACGGCACGCGCCCTCTGAGATTAAGCACCCCCACCGCCGGCAGCGGACTATGCTTGATTATATTTTTTACCAGCGCCTTGCCCATTACCGTCTGGTAATCCACCACATCTCCAGGACGCGGGATGGGCAAGCCCTTCGTGCCGGGCAAAATCGACAAGCCGTCGATCCGATTGACACCATCGACGTTTATGACTTCTCCTTGCCCGATGGTCTTTTCGCTTAGCTGCCCCGGATCTTCACGCAGCCGTTCGTACAAGTAGCCGTCTAACAGGCGCAATTCATGCGTACGCACCAGCCCCTTCAATACCTGACGCAGCTTCTTGATTTGCACCGGATTCTCGGTTCCCAACACCGAGTTGAGGAATTTCCAGCTAAGCGGTTCTTCGTGGGCTTCAAACACCCGCAAAACCGCTTTCGCGTTCAGTTGATTCGCGTGAACCACTGCTTCTAAGCCCTTTTGTTTCGACAAGATTGACAGGTTCCATGTGGTTTAAGTACAGTGCGCGGCCGCGCCCAGGTGGTGAAATTGGTAGACACGCTAGCTTCAGGTGCTAGTGGGGGTAACCCCGTGGAGGTTCAAGTCCTCTCCTGGGCACCATTCTCGGCGGCATCACTAGGCACCATCGCAACGATAGCCGCTTAATGCCGCTCCGACTCGCGTAAATGATTCAGCCTGTTGAGCATCTTTTGCTCAAAGACTCCCTCTGCCAACATTCTTTGTTAACTCTCGCAACCACCATCTAAATTACCCTAGCGCCGCCTTGCGAACCTAAATATTCGTCAGTCCGAAATAAGCGTAGACGCTCAATAACGGTAAGCACGTGCAGATAATCGCCAGATTGGCACTGCGCTGGAAACTGCTGAGTTGAGACACAAAACCCATTACCCCTTCTGCCATCACCGCTACGGCTGCAATCTCATGCGCTGTTGCGTCTTGGGCTTTGCCCACGCTTTGCGCCGCGCCCGTTACCTGGGCTGCGGCTGCCTGACTTGCCGAACCCGCTTCAGGCGCATTATCTGCCGAGGCTCCTGCATACGGTAACCGCGCCGCTTTGTCGCTGAACTGCAACGGAACACCTGAGCGACTTTTCTTTGGATGTTTCATTTTCTTAGCTTGTCTTGTCTCGTCTTATTTTGCTCTTTGGCTCGAACGCTTTGCAATTATACCACTTCATGTTCGTCATTCCTGCATCGTCACCCGGNTCCGTTCGTCACTGTTTCTTCACTTGTTGTTCACGGCTCATCCAANGACAGCGCTCCACTGTGGAACCCGATTTGAGGAGGCGAAATGAACTTTTTACGAAGCTTAGCACTGGTTACCGCGCTCATTGCCACAATTGAACCTGCAAGGGCTATCGAAACTTTGGGTTACGAAACCCTCGAAGAATTCCCCGGCATCGAAATCCGCCGCTACGACGAACACCTACTGGCGTCGGTAAAAGTAAGCGGCGGCTTTAAAAACGCGAGTAATAGCGCCTTTCGCCCGCTGTTCAACTTCATTAGCGGCGACAATGACAGCGACGCAAAAATCGCAATGACCGCACCGGTGCTGCAGAGTCCTGATGCACCCGCCAACAGTTGGGTCGTATCGTTCGTTATGCCACAAAGCTTTGATCTGGCGACAATTCCAGCGCCTACCTCTGACATCGTCAGCGTCACCGCTCAACCCGCTGCCACAATGGCCGTGATCCAATACAGAGGTGGTTGGAGTCGCCGCCTGTATGACGAACACGAGTCTGAACTTTATACCGCGCTGGCGGCGACCGCCTACACGCCCTGCGGGGAGGCGTTATGGGCACGACACAATCCCCCTATAACGCCATCGTTTTGGCGTAAGAACGAAATCATGGTCGCGGTCTGCAAACGTAAGCCCTGACGCTTAACCGGTAGGCCGCTGGCTCACCAGGGCAATACACTGCCGTCTAAACGCTGAAAAGTACCGCTGTCTTTCGCCTCCAGCGCGTGAATACGACTAAATAATTGCGCCGCACACTGTTCAGCCGTTTGCGGGGCAGCCTTACGGCGCATTGTAAAAGGCTGAGATAGGTCACTGATCGTCGTGCCTGGATGTATTGCAACGATCGCCGGCGGTTGTCGCCATCGTGCGCATTCAATCGCTGCGCAGCGCACTCCCATGTTTAGCGCCGCTTTGGACATTCGATAGCCGTACCATCCGCCACTACTGTTATCTTCAATGCTTCCCACTTGGGCCGAAAGAAATACCGCCTTGGCCAAACGCGCCTTTTTAAGCAAACCTAAACACTCTTGTAACAGTAGCAATGGACCGACAGTGTTGACCGCGAAGTCGCCCGCTAATTTATCCCCTTGCACGCTTTTGAGCGCCTTCTCTGGAAGACCAAATTCACCATGCAAATAGCCCGTACAACATATCCAATGATCAAGGGTGGTTGTCTTATTCGCCAGTTGCTTACCCACCTCGGCAATCGAATCCGAGTCTCTGAAGTCAACGGGCAGCCATGTTGTCGCCGGCTCTAAATGCGTGGGTCGCCGCCTACAGGTCGCGTAAAGCTCCAAAGGCCGCCCGGTCGATCGAGACCATTGCTGGTATTGACCTATGAGCGCGCTGCCGATTGCTCCGGTTCCGCCCGCAACAAATACTTTGATTGCTTCCATACACACGAATCTCAACGGCTAAAAGGTTTCGCAGCTTAGCCCTAGTTTTGTCGCCTTCATTTGAAAAAACTTAGACAAAATATAGCCATTTATAAAACTATACCCCTTTAGCTGTTGAAAAAGCCTTTTTCACACCATAAACATTGACTGTCGTTGACTATTATCTCACCCAGTACTTAGCAACGCTGAAAAAGTTCGACACACCTGCGCCCNACTAGGCGTTTACTAATTTGCGAGGACCACTATGGACAGATTAACCATCGGCGCCGTTTCCCGCCTTACCGGCATCCCTACCCATACCCTGCGGAAATGGGAAAGCCGTCACAGTATCGTTGAACCCAAACGCAGCGAGTCCGGTCGACGCTTCTACAACGACCAACATGTAGAGCGCCTTAGTTTAGTCAAAAGATTAATGAGCGAGGGCCATTCTCTGGCTGAACTCAGCAAGCTCTCTACAGGAGACCTAACGGAGTTAGGTGTTCGTCACGATCAATGTGCTCAGCCACGGCAACCAGAATGCGTCGACCTCGTTGGTCTGAACCTGGTGCCCCGGCTGCGCGACAGCAAAATCAAACTTGGGCGACGTTATCGAACGTTTCCTATGAATCTTAACAACTGGCTGAATGACCCTGCGACGAATACCGATACGCCAGAGCAAAGCGCGCTCCTAGTTGAGTGCGATACCGTGCCCGATTCGGCAATCAATGCCCTTGCGGCACTGCGAAAGAATACCTACGACCGTATCGTAGTGNTCTATACCTTTGCGCCTCGCAGCATCGAGCGCGCTCTTGCAAATCGCGGTATCCGCGGTGTTAAGTCACCGGCCACCATGGACCAACTAAAAGCTGCCGTAGAGGCCCACCAGCCGATACTGTCGATTGTTCCAACCACCGACGTAACCCAAAGAGAATTCAACCCGGAGCAGTTATCGAAGATCGCAAACTTGATCCCTAGCCTCCATTGCGAATGTCCTAATCACATCGCCAAATTGTTGATCGACATCAATGGATTTGAGCAATATTGCCGAGAATGTGAGGACAACGACCCTAAACAGCGAGCCATGCATGAGGAACTCGGTCGCCTATCTGCCCAAGCTCGGATGATTTTTGAAGGCGCCCTCAAGGCCGTTGCCGTAGCGGATGATCTCGACCTTGATAACCTAATTTGAGCAGGCGTTGCACGCCCCTCCCCTGCGCTTAGATTTAACCTTCACACCCTTATGTACTCGCGGCGCGGCCTCTCTTGAGACACCGCGCCGCCGCTTGCACTACGGTATAGGCAAGTAACCGTCTTCTTCACCCTTAGTGAAAATACCCACAGCGTCGTGCGCGTGAAGGCTTTCGTGGTGCTCGATGCGTACCCAATAGTCACTCCATCGATTGTCTTCACTCAACGCGTGCTTGAGACGTCGACCAGCGTCCTCGACGAACATCAGGTTCTTGCCATTGAGACGCGCAAATTCTTGTTCGTCTTCGCGCTTAACCGCGCTTTGCACTGGCGTCTTCAAAGCCCCTTCGACATGGTTTATTAGATCGGTAATTGGCAGGTCCTCTTGTGAAGAATCCAATCGCACTAGAATTTTCGCGGTGCTGCGCTGGCTGTGGGGTGTTGCCAATACGCCTTCCTCAGTGCCAAGCCATTCTTTGACGTCACTGACCTTCACATCGCCATGGCGCCCAAAATCCACTTCAAACTGTTCTTGAATTAGTTGTCGCGCTAATGCTGCTGAGCAGGGACACGTAGAGGAGTATTGCACACCCACTGACAACTCCAGTGCGACCTCTCCTTCGATAAGAGTGCCTTTAACTAAGACGGGGTAAGACGCCCACCCGACGTTGTCACTCAATAATGCCGGGCGACGCACGAAGTGATCGAATTCAAATTGCACGAAGGCATTAGTGCTGAGATCGTGATGAGACTCAAGCACACTGGACAGCAGCATCTTCAGTCCGGCTGCAGTTAGCGGACGAGTTGCCGCGTGCTCATCCAANAGCAGATACAGCCGTGACATGTGAATCCCTTTTGCATGAGGGTCGGCAAGGTTTACGTATACCTGAATGTTCGCTTGCACTTCTTTNCTTTGATCGCCGTCTTTAACTCTTAACGGCTGATGCACATTACTCATGCCGACCCAATCTAGTTTCGCTTGGGCGGATTGCAAAGTCCGATTTGCGATATCCGGCATGTCAGGAGTTACTAGCTTTACAGAATTCATTTTTATCCCCAATAGTGTATGCAACTAAGACTATGAACGTCCGAGTCTTCTAAATGTGAACGCTTGGCGCATATGTCGACCACTGTATTTTTACATAATCAGTTGCGCAGCGCGCCGAGCTCGGCATCGCTAAGAGTTCGAGCTTCTTCTGCTAGCATCATAGGAATGTCGTCTTTGATNGGGTAGGCCAGCTGGCTCTGGGCNCACCACAGCTCCTGCTNNTCACGCATATANANCAATGGCCCCTTGCTCACAGGGCAGACTAACAATTCTAATAACTTAGCATCCATGTATTTCTACAACCTCGATTTGCTCGCTGAACGCGTGTCGATCATGTCCGAAAAGGATGATCAAGCACGATCGTCTCATGCCGATCCGGCCCAGTCGAAATCATAGCCACCTTGGCACCAACACTTTGCTCTATACGCTGGATATAGTTCTGCGCGGCATCCGGCAATTTATCGAGCTGGTTAACGCCCAAAGTCGACTCCTGCCAACCGGGAACATCTTCATAAATCGGCTTCACCCCTGCGTAGTACTCGCTGCCGAAGTGTATATTGCCGACAGAATCCTCGGGTTCTTCATAACCAATACAAATCCTAATCGTTTCTAGGCCGTCTAAAACGTCGAGCTTCGTCAAGCACAAGCCCGAAATGCTATTGATCTGCACGGCTTGTCGCAGCGCCACCGCATCAAACCAACCACACCGTCGCGGCCGTCCAGTTGTTGAACCAAACTCATGGCCACGTTCGGCAAGCCGATCACCAGTTGCATCAAATAATTCCGTTGGAAAAGGGCCAGACCCAACTCGAGTGGCATAAGCCTTGGTAATACCTAAAACGTAATCTAAATAGGTGGGCCCAAAACCACTGCCTACTGCAGTGCCTCCAGCGGTGGTATTCGATGAAGTAACAAAAGGGTAAGTACCCAAGTCAACATCGAGCATCGCCCCTTGAGCGCCCTCAAAGAGCAGATTGTCGCCATTTTCTCTGTATCCGTGCAGCAGTGGTACAACATCCGCTACCATCGGCTTTATCTGTTCGGCAATCGACGCACACTGCGCTAAGGTTTCAGCAAAGTCCACGCTCGGTTTTTTATAGAAATTGGTAAGCATGAAATTATGGTATTCCATGACTTCGGCAAGCTTTTCGGCAAACGACGACCAGTAAAACATGTCACCCAAGCGCAAACCGCGGCGAGCCGCTTTATCCTCGTACGCAGGACCAATACCGCGACCGGTGGTGCCTATTTTTTTGCTGCCGCGGGCTTCCTCGCGAGCCAAATCGAGCTGCACATGATGCGGGAGAATCAATGGGCATGCTGGCGAGATTTTTAACCGGTCACGTACTGGAACGCCACGAGCCTCTAAAGCATGCACCTCTTTGAGCAGCTCATGGGGTTCAAGCACAACGCCATTACCAATGACGCAATTGACTTTGTCGTGGAGGATGCCTGATGGAATCACGTGCAATACGGTCTTTTCGCCGTCGATTACCAAGGTATGGCCGGCATTGTGGCCACCCTGAAAGCGCACCACCGCGGCAACTTCGTCAGTCAACCAATCGACGATCTTACCCTTTCCTTCATCGCCCCATTGAGTACCAATGACGACTACGCTACGTCCCATATTCCCGCCCTATTCGTAAACGATTATCTGCCCTTCGAATCAGTGCAAGTCAGATCTGTACTACCTGCCACTGCCCATCAACATAACTCAATTGGTGGCTACAACCCGAAGGTGCAAACTCATCCTCGGATAAGCCATTCACCACCCGCGAGCCGGACGCACGCAGTGCTTCAACTTGCTGGCGTTGCGCCGCATGAAGTTCCTGCTGCGCGGGTAGAGGTGCGAAAATGACCTTGCCCTGACCATTACTGGACATCAGCAATTGCTTCAAATTCATATCGAACCCGGTAGCCGCACGAGCCCGACCAAAGGCTTCGCCGACACCATCGTAACGCCCACCTTGAGCAAGCGCACGGCCATGCTCTGGATGATAGACGGCAAAGACGGCGCCGTTGTGATAACCATAGCCTGAGAGTTCTGCAACATCGATGCGGATTTCGGCAGCACAATGCGCGCTCACTCGCTCTGCGAAAAGCGCTAATTCGTCGAGCTTTCTAAGCACAATCGGCGGCGCACCAGCAAGCACCTGGCGAGCCTTGCTAAGTATGTCTGGCTGCCCCATGAGTGTTGGCAGGGCGACCATCATGTCGGACAGCGCAGTCACCCCCACCAAGTCACGAATATCCGATTCGGCTTTGCGTTGCACACTGTTAAACAGTTGGGCCTGATGCTCAGGATCCAAATCGCCATTTTTTAATAACTCGGCGACTAACTGGCGGTAGATGCCCATATGACCGAGCAATAAAACGGGCGTGTTAATTTGTGCCACGCCAAGCGCTTCCAGCATCATCCCGACTACTTCTACATCGGCATCAATGCTCGGAGCACCAAAGATTTCAGCGCCAGCCTTGAGCTGAACTCTGGATGTCTGGGGCGATGCGGGGTTAGCGAATACCACCGGTCCCGCATAGCACAGCCGCTGCACGCCATCGACAGCAACACTGTGTGCATCAACACGCACCGCTTGAGAGGTCATATCAGCGCGGACGCCCAGTTGCCGCCCGGAAATTTGATCCACCACTTTCAAGGTCTGTAGATCTAGGTCCTCGCCACTCCCTACGAGCAGGGCGTCCAGATATTCAATCAAAGGCGGGTCGATGTAGTCGAATCCCCACTTATCAAATACATCAAGTACACGACGGCGCAGGAGCTCGAGATCCCAGGCACGAGGAGGCAGTAATTCGTCCACCCCCTTGGGCAGCCGCCAATGTGTTTTCATTTTATCCGTATCGCTGAGAGAAGATTCAGTTCTTAGCGTTGCCGTCTTGCAGATACTTAAAGAATTCACTGTTCGGGTCGAGCACCAGCAAATCACTCTTATTCGCAAATACTTCGCTGTAAGCATTTATGCTGCGATAGAACTCATAGAATTCTGGGTCTTTATTGTANGCAGACGCATATTGCTCAGCNGCTTTNGCGTCGCCATCACCACGCAGCTGCTCGCTTTCTCGGTATGCCTCAGCCTCAAGAACCACCGCGTCGCGATCGGCTTTAGCGCGAATAGCGAGTGCCTGCTCCTGCCCTTCCGCTCGAAACTGGCGCGCTTCAATGTCGCGCTCTGAATTCATACGCTCGTATACCGTTGAGGAGACTTCAGCTGGCAGATCGATCTTTTTCACCCGCACATCGATCACCTCTACGCCGACGGATTCACGCATAACCCGGTCTAGATCTTGGCGCAGGTCATCCATCAATTGATCGCGCTCACCGGAGATGACTTCAAACATCTCCCGTTTACTGATTTGATTTCGCAGCCCTTCGTTAACACGCTCTTGCAATAATCGCTGAGCCCGACGCTCGTCAAACGAAGTGCCTTTGTAGAAAAGCTCATTGTCTGCGACCCGCCACTTCACAAACGAATCCACGATCAGCGGTTTTTTCTCTAACGTATANTAGGTCTCAGGACTTGCATCGACCGTCAGCACGCGGGCATCGAATTTCTTCACCTCCTCGGCAATAGGCATTTTAAAGTGCAAGCCCGGCTTTATGTCGGCGCCTACAATGTTGCCGAATTCAAGCAATATGGCTTTTTCCGTTTCCTGNACTCTGTATGCAGTAGCGTTGATCCCAACTATAGCCAGCGCCAAGATTGCAAATACCACCATAGATCGCATAGACATGTTCTGCTCCTAGTTGTTGGCCCGACCACGGGTCGTCGTACGGTTATTAGAAAGTTCGCGACGCAGCTCTTCCACTGCCGCACGAACCACATCGCGATCTAGTGCGACTTCAGGAGCCCGCTGGGCCAACTTGTCCAGCGGTAAGTACATCATGTTGTTGCCCCCTTCAACATCTACCATGACTTTACTGGAATTCTTAAACACCTTTTCCAATGCATCAAGATACAGTCGGTCGCGGGTTACCTCAGGCGCACGCTGGTATTCGGTAAGCAATTTTTCGAAGCGCTGCGCTTCACCATCTGATCGAGCAATAACCCGGTCTCTGTATGCNTGGGCTTCTTCTATTTGTCTTTGCGCACGACCACGCGCCTCTGGAACCACCTGCTGTGCATAAGCTATGGCTTGGTTTTCAAATCGCTGCCTATCTTCTTTCGCTTTCTGCACATCGTTGAAGGCGTCCTGAACCTGAACCGGCGGCGCGCTTCTATCAATATTCACTTTCGTGATCTGTATGCCCGTGCCGTAGCTCCTTAAATAACGTTGCAACCTTTCCTGCACTTCGATAGCGATTGCTTCCCTACCATCGGTGATGACTTCGTTCATTGTCGCGGAACCGCCCACATGCCTTAATGCGCTCTCAGTTGCCTGACTTAAGCTCTTTCGTGGCTCTCGAACCTCGACGAGGAAGGCTGCTGCATCATCGATCACCCACTGTACCGTTAGGCTGACATCCACGATGTTCTCATCCTTGGTGAGCATCAACGCTTGATGGTTGTGCGATTGAACCTGCGTAACGTTCACCGGCTCCACCCGGTCTATGAAACGAGGATACCAATGAAGCCCTGCGGTTTTCAGATCCGGCTGGACCTCTCCAAAACGAAAAACAACGCCACGCTCCTGTTCGTCCACCTGATAAATGCCGGAAAAAATGTAGACGACCAAGGCCGCTACAACGCCAAGCCAGATCATCCCCTTCGATGGTCCCGAGACGCCCCCACTAGNAGGGCCTTTGCCGCCACCGCCAAATAGTCCAGACAATTGCGATTGCAATTTTCGAATCGCCTCATCAAGGTCTGGTGGCCCTTGATTACCACGGTTACCCCAAGGGTCTTTGTCGTCTCCGCCTGATTCGTTCCAAGCCATGGTTTTACTCCGCTGTTAAAGCGTTCGTTCTAATTTCACTATTGTAAAGGGGTTTTGCCGCCATATGCATGCACTAAAGCCGCGAAGTCTTTTCCCTCTCGCGCCTGCTAAAGGCGCGCTTCGGGCTCCCTTATCTTGCCNCTTCGGTATTTGGGGTGTTCCGTTCAAACTTCAACAGNCACACNCCAAGCGTACATTATCATTACTGGTTGTCTAACCACAGGCCGGCTTTTTGTTTGATTTGACCAAGTAACTGCTGGTCTGCCTGCACGGTTAACTGCACCGAACCATCCTCAAGGAGGGTTTCATTTAACACGGCCCCCGAACGATACAGCCAGGCCCGGTTACGCCCATCACCGGCAGGCAAAATAACTTGATGTGGCGCAACCACGCCAAGAACATCACCAATTTGCTTTATAAGAACATCCAGACCCTGTCGGGATTCGGCTGAAATTAAACAGCCGAATCCCTCAAGCGCTTGCTGCAGCTCCGAATTGAGCAGGTCCGCTTTATTCAAAACCACAATCTGCCGCAATTCTGCTGCACCAATCTCATCCAGCACCTGTTGAACCTGCTCCATACGCTCTCGCCATAGCGGATCGCTCGCATCAACAACGTGCAGCAGTAAGTCCGAATGTATGACTTCTTCTAAAGTGGCTTTAAACGCCTCAACCAACGTGTGGGGCAAGAGACTGACAAAGCCTACGGTATCTGCCAGTACAACTTCTCCGGTACCCGGCACCTGAACTTGCCGCATGGTCGGGTCTAGGGTTGCAAAAAGCATATCCTGGGCCAGCACCTCGGCGTCAGTCAGGCTATTAAACAGCGTCGACTTACCCGCATTCGTATAACCTACCAGTGTCACGGTAGGCGTGCCGCGGCGGTTACGTCCGCGCCGATTTTGTTGGCGCCGTTTACTGACCTCAGAGATCTTCGCCTGTGTGGCTTTAATCCGCTCACTGAGCATTCGTTGGTCAAGCTCAATCTGTTTTTCGCCGGCGCCGCGCATACCAATACCGCCTTTTTGCCGATCTAGGTGGGTCCATCCGCGAACCAAGCGAGTCTGAGCATGCTTTAACTGCGCTAATTCGACCTGCAGCTGACCCTCATGACTGCGCGCACGGTCTGCAAATATGGTCAGGATAAGTTCTGTACGAGTAATCAACCGGCAATCTAGAGCCTGCTCCAAATTACGTTGCTGAGCCGGTGACAAATCATGGTTCACCAGCACAACATCTGCGTCGTGCATCCCTAGCAGTTGCGCGAGCTCCTCAACCTTACCGCTGCCAATGAACCATCTGGGATGAGGCGCTTCACGTTTGACCGTGGCGACGGACGCCACCACTAACTGAGCCGAGCGTGCCAACTCTGCCAACTCTTGCGCATCCGGGTTGGCTTTCTGACGCAACTCAATTTGCAGCAAAAGAGTCCTACGACCCGCTTCTGGCCGGTCAAATAACATACGGCATAGGATTTTGAATTAGCGGNTGCTCAAGGTCGCACTTCGTCGACTTCAAACTTAACGTTGTGCGCTGGGACCACTGTTGAGATGGCGTGCTTATAAACCATCTGGCTTACCGTNTTGCGCAGCAATACAACAAACTGGTCAAANGACTCGATTTGCCCCTGCAACTTAATTCCGTTCACCAAAAANATTGAGACNGGCACGCGCTCTTTGCGCAACGCATTCAAATAGGGGTCTTGAAGATTTTCCCGTTTGGACATTTTATTCGCCTCCTCGCCGCTCCACTAACAAATTCTACTACCGGAGCACAACGCATATTATTCTTGTTATTATTCTTTGCAACGTCGCAGCATTTTAACATGTCGACGATAATTTATTCGGCCACTTCCTGTTCAAAGCATCCTTTGCAGTTCGGCCGCGATTTGCTCTGGGGCTGCTGCAGATTGCAGATCGATCTTCGACCATCCGCGTAACCACGTAAGTTGGCGTTTTGCCAGTTGGCGGGTTGCGGCTAAAGCGGCGGCAACAAAATCTGCATGGGAGTAATCGCCGCGCAAAAATTGCCACGCTTGGCGATACCCGACAGACCGCAGGGCGGGCAAATCTGGATGCAAATCGTCACGCCGCATTAGCCCTTCGACTTCGCCCAAAAACCCAGCTTGCAACATAGCCTCGAAACGTTCTTGGATGCGCTGATGCAACACTTCCCGCTGTGACGGCACAACGGCCGCCGTAACCAGCTTTATTGGCAGCCGGCTCGTGGCAACAGCGCCCTTTGCCGCTTGCCACTGGGCAGACATCGGCTGCCCAGTCGTGCGGATTACTTCCATCGCACGCAACAATCTCTGGTGATTATTTGGATGAATCTTTGCTGCTGCTGCAGGATCGATCATGGATAATTCGGCATGCATTGCATCGGCGCCTAGGCGCCCTAACTGCCTTTGCAACTCAAGACGAATGTTAGGATCGGCACTCGGCAACTTGGCAATTCCATCGATAAAACGCTGCACATAAAGCATCGTACCGCCAACAATAATCGGCGTTTGCTGACGCTCGAGAGCCTCCACAACGGCAGCGTCTGCATCACCGACAAAATCTGCCACAGAATAAGGTTCGCTCGGATCACGGATATCAATCAGACGATGAGGGTAAGCTATCAGCTCCTGCGCGTCTGGTTTCGCGGTACCAATGTCCATGCCTCGATATACCAGAGCAGAGTCGGCACTGATCAATTGCGCTTTCGAAGGGCCGCCTAACTGGTCTTGCAATGCCATCGCGACCGCCGTTTTTCCCGCCGCTGTTGGACCGATGACAACAGCGACAGATGCAACGGTCGAGGCCATTACTGTCCTCGCAAAAACAAGCGGTCGAGTTCATCCAGGCTACGCTGCACATAGGTTGGACGCCCGTGATTACATAATCCTGCGTTCTCTGTTGTCTCCATATCGCGCAGTAAAGCATTCATTTCAGGTACGGTTAGTCGCCGATTAGCACGCACCGAGCCGCGGCATGCAATGTTGCCTAGCAGATCCAAGCCATGTCGATTTAAGCCTTCGGCGGTACCGAACTCTGCTAATTCGGCAAGCAGGTCCGTCACCATTTGCTGTAAATCTGCATCGGCCAACAACACCGGGACTTCTCGGACCGATACACTGCAGCGGCCAAGACGCTCTATTACAAGCCCACTTTTGTGCAATTGCTCGGCTAGATCCTCAACCCACTGGGCGTCGGTTTCACTAACGTCAAAAGTAAGCGGCACCAGTAGTTGTTGACGCGCCACTGATCCAGCTTCGAGCTGAGCTTTCATTTTTTCGTAGACAATGCGCTCGTGCGCCGCATGCATATCGACAATCACTAAACCCTCAGCGTTCTGAGCAATCACATAGATCCCATGCAATTGCGCGATCGCATACCCCAACGGATGTTCAGCAGGTTCCGCTGCGACCTGCCACTCAGGCGCCGCGTCGGTAACAGTGTTGTGCTGAATGGCTTGCGCAAATCCACCAGGCAGTTCGCTATTGCTCCGGCTCCGCGAAGCACCAAGGCCCAGTGCCGCTTGGCTAGGGATCATTGGAGCCGTTTCGTTACGCGGAGTTTCTGAGTCTTGAGCAGCCGGCCTTATCGCCCGCAATGCACGATTTAACGACCCAAAAATAAAATCATGAACCTTACGTGCATCACGAAATCGTACTTCGTGTTTAGTGGGATGCACGTTGACATCGACAAAATCGGGAGCCAGCTCTAGGAACAACACATAAACGGAGTGCCGACCGTGAAACATCACATCGCTGTAGGCTTGACGAATTGCATGCCCCACCAGCTTGTCACGGATGCTGCGGCCATTGACATAAAAGAATTGCTGGTCCATGTAGCGGCGATTGTGCTGGGGCAATCCAACCCAACCAAATAGACGATAATCCTGCGTACTTTCGTCAATGAACAAGGACTGCTCAACAAACCCGGGAGACAATACCTGAGCCAAACGACCTTCCGGGTCGCCGGCTGCCAAATTCAACCGCTGGGACTCTTTACCTGCAGCTGACTTAGCAGGTTGGTCGCCTCTGGATTGCACTAACGAGAACCCCACTTCCATGTGAGCTAAACTTAGTCGGCGCATTACTAGGTCGATCTGTTGATTTTCCACGCGCTCAGATTTGAGGAATTTACGCCGTGCTGGTGTATTAAAAAACAAGTCCCATACCTCAACCGAGGTGCCTTGATTATGGGCGATAGGGCCGTTGCCGATGGCCTCCCCTCCGTGGGTTTCAAGGTACCAGCCCGCATCAACTCGGGGTTGGGCTGAGCTAATTTTAAACCGCGACACTGAGGCGACACTGGCCAGCGCCTCGCCTCTAAAGCCTAAGCTGTATATGCCCAACAGATCGCGGGCCTGCACAATCTTGCTTGTAGCGTGCCGCTCTACCGCTAGCGCGAGGTCGTCCTTATGAATACCAATGCCATTGTCTCGCACCCAGAGAGATTCCACGCCGCCGGCCGCACTACGCACCTCGATATTGGTTGCATGGGCATCAAGGCTGTTCTCAACTAATTCTTTGACGATTGAAGACGGCCGCTCAACCACTTCACCGGCGGCGATTTGATCGGCGACAAAAGCACTTAATCGTTGGACTCTAGCATCGGTCATCGATCATGGGTCTCCAGGAATAAACAGCGTTTGCCCAACGCGAATCTTGTCACCGCGAATCGCATTACGCCGCTTCAGGGCGTTTGCGGTAACCCCATAACGAGCGGCAATTTCAGACAATGTATCCCCTCGAGCTATAGTGTGGCGTAATTCCTGCCGTCGTGCCGCAATTGCTGTGCCTGGCGGCGGGTTCATCCGCATAAATTGATCGATACCATTAGCAATGGCTTTGGCCAACTTGGTTTGGTGTTCTTTTTGCGACAAACGGCGGGCTTCTTGGGGATTCGAAATAAACCCAGTTTCCACCAGAATCGAGGGCATATCNGGTGACTTGAGGACAATAAAAGCNGCTTGCTCGACCCGCTTCTTATGCAGCTTGGTCATCTTACCCATTTGATTAAGCACAGATTGTCCCGCCTCGATGCTGTAGGAACGATTCCCATCCATAGATAGATCAAGGAGCACATGCGCGAGCACATCGTCTTTATCGCTCAGGCTGACATCACCAACGCCGCCCAATAGATCTGATTGGTTAGCTCGTTCTGCAAGCCATTTGGCTGTCTCACTCGTGGCGCCTCGATCAGACAATGTAAATACCGACGCGCCACTGGCGGCCGCACTGGTGAAAGCATCGGCATGAATAGATACAAAGAGATCTGCCCGGGCTTCTCGAGCTAACGCGGTGCGCTTGCGGTGNGCAAGGTAATAGTCACCAGTNCGGGTCAGTACGGCTCGGTACCCTGGCTTCGCGTTTATCGCTTTTGCCGNNCGCTTAGCAATTTGTAAAACCANGTGTTTTTCTTGCTGCCGTCTTGGCCCCAAGGCCCCNGGGTCTTCGCCGCCATGACCCGCATCGATTGCGATCACAACGTCTCTATTTTGCGGCCGTGGCCGTGGTTTTTTAGCTGCTGCTTTTTTGCGGATTTGCTTGGTCGAGGCCAAATCCATCACTAATCTATGGCCGTATGGAGAAATCGGCTTGAGGGTAAATGCCTTTGGTTGCAATGTTTGCTTGGCATCAATAACCAGTCGGAAGCCCTTTCCGCGCGGCGCTCCACGCAGGCCCTTAATGCGCACAACATCCTGTNCAACCTTTGCGATATCCAAGCCCTCGGCCAGCTTGGCATTAGTCAAGTCGATAACAACCCGCGCCGGCTTATCCAGCGTGAAGTATTTGTATTTAACAGCGGCAGACGTGTCGAGAACTATGCGCGTTGAATCCGGCGACTCATGTACCCGAACCCCTTGAATTGTCGCGGCAGTCAGTTGCGCGGACANNACGCCTAGAATGATTGCAACGACAACCCTAACCATTTGAAAGTACCACTCGAACACGGCGCTGCTTNGGTGTCGAGGCTTCAGCGTCTGCGGGTTGATGCAGCGCCAATTGCACCAAAACATCNGGTGTTGGTAACCAGCCGGCGCCGCGTTGCGGCCATTCAAACAATTTTATTCCTGGCCCATCAAGGATTTCTTCGAAACCTACGAATTCCAGCTCTTCCGCGGACTCCAATCGATAGAGGTCAAAATGATATAGATCCAAGTCGTTGATGCTGTATGGCTCCAGCAGGGTATAGGTAGGGCTCTTTACTGCCCCAGTAAAACCCAACGCGCGAAGTATGCCTCTGACCAAGGTGGTCTTGCCAGCACCTAGATCGCCCTCGAGTGCGACTAGGGCAACGCCGCCGAAGCGGTCCTGGATAATCTGCAGTAAATCTTTTCCAAAAGCGACCGTAGCGGCTTCATCAACTAGAACCTGTTCAATCGCCTCAGACATCGAGCTGCGCCTTGCCCGACAACAAATTCGGTAGCCCCGAAATTACATCCGTCGCCATGACACTGTGCGATCCGAGTGTTGCAGCCACAAGATCTGCACTGGCGCTGTGCAATGCAACCGCTTGAGCAAACTGGTCATGGGCTTGGTCGCTGGTATTGCCCGCATACATCGGCGCCAACAAACCAGCACATACGCCACTTAACACATCGCCCATCCCAGCCGTCGCCATTGCAGGGCCACCGTGAGCACAAATCTGTATGCCTTTGTCCGTCACTACCACCGATCCTGGGCCCTTTAACACCAAACTGCAGCCATAATTTCGCGCCAATTGTAATCCACACGTTAGTCGATCAGCTTCAATGGCCGCTACATCAACACCAAGTAAATTTGCCGCTTCGCCGCTGTGCGGCGTTAAAAATAAGTCGTTTGAAGGATTCTGCTCGGCATTACCAAGCCAATACAGTCCATCTGCATCAATGACCTTAGGAACCGCAGCGGCGGCCGCTGTCGCGAATAATTTGGCGCCCCATGCCTCTCTACCTAGGCCCGGGCCGAGAACAATACAGTCCGCGGTATCCAAGGCTTGCTGCAGCGCGATGGATTCTGGATCAATGAACATAGCCTCCGGGATCCGCGCGAGCAGCGCGGTTCGATGCTCTTCGCGGCTAACAACGCTGACTAAACCAGCACCGCAGCGCAATGCAGCTTCCGCAGCCATTATCACGGCACCGCCCATGCCTAAATCGCCGCCTACAACGACTACTTTGCCACGCTGGTGCTTATAGGCATTACTGGGAATCTCTGGCAATCGCTGATGTTGCCAAGTTAATAATGTCGCCTCACTTGGCGCATTTTTGAAAGAATCGGAAATCCCAAGATCCAAAATGCGCAAATCGCCCACAAAACCCTTGCCCGCACCCGTGTAGAGACCGATTTTTCGACCAACAAAAGTAACCGTCATCGATGCGCGAACAGCAACCGCAGTACCATCCACGCGCGCAACCGCACCGGTGTCTGGATCAACACCACTGGGCAAATCCAAAGCCAGCACCGGCGCTTGGGAGGCGTTCATGCGTTGAATGATTTCTAAATGCGAATCGCGTAGAGGCGGTCGGAAGCCTGTGCCTAAAAGCGCATCGACAACCAAATCATGCTCTATCGGTTGATCGGCTGGAGAGACAGCCCCACCGGCTGAGATGAAATCGCGATAAGCCACCCGCGCATCACCATGCAACAGTTCGGGGCTATTAACCGCTATTAATTGAACCTGCAGACCGAATTGGTGAGCTAAGCGGGCCAAGATATAGCCGTCACCTGCATTGTTGCCCTTACCGCAGATTACCGAGACCGCCCTAGCGTCGGGCCAACGCTGGAGCATTTGCTCAAACGCGCCTTGCCCAGCTCGCTGCATAAGCAGATCGCCACCTAGGCCCATGCCACGCTGCTGAATTGGTTGCATCGCCCGAGCCTCGATCGCTCGAATCTGCGCTGCCGTATGAAGTTGATATCTTAGGCTATGCATGAACTCAGGTTTGATGGCCCTTATCCGCTGACCGCTGGGAACAGACAGTATACTGTTATGCCCTCGCAGCGCGTAGTCGTCGGAGCACAGCATCANTAACCAACAATTAGCCAGTACACTGCCCGGGCAGACGCAACTTCAGGCCTGGGGACAAGACTTAGGCTTCGACGCGATCGCAGTGACCGATGTGGATCTGAGCGAGCACGAACCCCATGTGCGTGAGTGGTTAGCCAACGGTTTTGCCGGCGACATGGGCTATCTTCATCGCAACCTTGACAAACGCCTCCATCCAGAACTGCTGGAGCTGGAGACCTGTCGAATAATCAGCGCGCGTATGAACTATATGCCGCCAGATACTCAGCCTTTAGAGGTATTGGCCTCTTCATCACAGGCCTATATTTCTCGCTATGCATTGGGCCGCGACTATCACAAAATTTTACGAAAGCGCCTTGCGACTCTGGCGCAAAAAATCGACCACGCTCTGCCGGGGCACCATTACCGAGCATTCACCGACTCCGCACCAGTACTCGAAAAAGCGCTCGGCGCAAAGGCCGGACTGGGGTGGATGGGCAAACATACCTTGCTCTTGGATAAGGCCGTCGGTTCTTGGTTTTTTCTCGGAGAGATTTATACCAATGCACCGTTGCACTTGAGTCACCGNACCATCGANGATGCATGCGGTAAGTGCAATGCGTGCATTACCGTATGCCCNACCCAAGCAATCGTAGGCCCCAAAAAACTCGATGCGCGGCGGTGTATTTCTTACCTGACAATCGAGCACAAAGGAGCCATTGATACCGAATTGCGCAGCAAAATGGGCAACCGGATCTATGGCTGCGACGACTGCCAATTGTTCTGCCCATGGAATCGAGACGCGCCCACTACAAANGAACCGGATTTTGCCCCGCGGCATAACTTACAAAACCGCGACCTGATCGACCTATTTCTCCTCAGCAAGGANGAATACGACACCTTAACTTTAGGCTCTGCGATGCGCCGTGTCAGCTATGCCCAGTGGCAGCGAAATTTGGCAATCGCGCTTGGCAATGGTCCCGCCACCACAGAAGCCTTGAGCGCCCTACAAAAACGACTCGGCCAACTCAACGATATGGTGGACGAACACATCCAGTGGGCACTGGCGAGACTAGCGGGCCAAATTGAATAGATGTTTTCGGTAATACCGAAGCTCTTCAATGGATTCACGAATATCGGCCAAGGCCGTATGCTCGCCTTTCTTTGTGAATCCGGATGCGACGTCTGGATACCAACGCTTCGCCAACTCCTTAACACTGCTCACATCGATCATACGGTAATGCAAGTAACCCTCTAAGGTTGGCATATAACGGGACAAAAACCGCCGGTCCTGCCAAATGCTGTTACCGCAGAGTGGCGCTTGGTTGACCTGAACATGTTGCTCGATGAACGCCAAAGAAACCGCCTCGGCCTCCCGCTCAGGTACACCCTCGAGGGCGATGCGATCCAGTAAACCCGACGCCGAATGGTGCGTTTGATTCCACTCGTCCATATCATCAAGCAACGACTGCGGCTGCTGAATCGCCAATACGGGCCCTTCAGCAATCACNTTAAGNTCACTGTCCGTGATGATCGTGGCCATTTCAATGATACGGTCTTTAACCACATCTAGGCCGGTCATTTCTAGGTCAATCCAAACTAAGTCGGCGTTCATAGACACTCATTCCAACTACCGCTCACTAATATAAATGACGTCTTGTCTTCGGCCAAGGCTCGGGATCCTGAGTTGACTCACCGCGCTCGCTACGGAGCCGCAGTCGACCAAACACCGTGCCTGCTGAAACGACAACAGCGAGTCATCGCAGATACCCCGCGTCATCTGATAAGGAACCTGTTATTGTTTTTGCCCGCAAGATATGTCTTACCATGGCCAGCTTAACAATATTGTCGACTCCGAAACTACTAGAGCCCGAAGATCTATCCCTGCCTCTGGGCAACGATGATCTGCTCATTCAAGTAACCTCTGCTGCTGTTTTTGCACAAGCCCACATTGACGGCGCTGTATTGGTCGAACCCGCGCAACTGTGCTGCGGCATCGCTCCCGCTGTCGGGAAATTACCGGCGCTGTCCTCGCTGCAGCAAACTATGAGCAGTATCGGCTATCGTCCCGATCGTCGAGTCATTGCCTATGACGANGAGGGTGGTGGATGGGCTGGAAAGCTTCTGTGGGTAATGGATGTCATTGGCCATGATAACTGGGCATACCTGAATGGCGGTTTGCACGCTTGGGCTGCCGCCGAGGGTGCTTTAAGTTCTGGCGAGTTCACGGCGACCAAAAATCCCTCACCAAGCCAGTTGGCACTTGACTCGCAACCCATTGCGGAGATTGCCGATGTGGTATCGGCNATAGAGGAACCAGACCAGGTAATTTTAGACGTTCGCTCCCGCGATGAGTACCTAGGCTTGCGCAGCGGGTCTCTCCGGGCTGGACATATCCCGGGTGCCGTGAATCTGGATTGGGAGTTGCTCAAAGACCCACATCGACATTGGCGATTACGCGAAGGCCTACGCGAGGATTTAGCATCATTAGGCATCGACCAGGACACTCGAGTTATCACCCATTGCCAAACTCACCACCGATCCGGACTGTCCTACTTGGTCGGACGACTGCTCGATATCGATATCCGTGCCTACCACGGATCCTGGGCAGAGTGGGGTAACGACCCACATTTGCCCATCGAATAAACGGAACCAATACGGCCATGAGTAAGTATTTCGCAAGTATGCAAAAATTGCTGCCCCAGCATTTACTGTCGCGCATTGTGGGACGACTCGCCAAAAGCGAGAATCCTCGGATAAGCGCGATCTTCATAGAACAGTTTGCGCGAATTTATGACATCTCTCTTGCCGAAGCAGAGCGAAAAAAACTCAGCGANTATTCAAGTTTTAACGACTTTTTTACTCGTAGTCTGGACGCATCAGCGCGACCCATGCCTGACGCAATCAATGAGTTAGGCAGCCCTGTAGATGGCTGCGTAAGTCAGTTAGGCGCCATCACCGATGGCCAGCTATTCCAAGCCAAAGGCCAGCGTTATTCTCTCCGCGGCCTCGCAGGGAACGCGAGCCACGGCTTTGAGGGTGGCGACTTCTGCACAATTTACCTCGCGCCTAACGATTATCATCGTATCCACCTGCCTTATGCAGGCACTCTGTCTCAAACCATAGCCTTCCCGGGCGCACTTTTTTCCGTAAACGGGATCACCGAGGAATATATTGAGGGCTTATTTTTACGCAACGAGCGCTTGGTCTGTCGATTCGAGACCAGCTTCGGGCCCATGCTGGTTATTTTAGTCGGCGCCTTGATTGTCGCGTCAATCGAAACTGTTTGGCCCGGGCCGCTGTCGCCTTACCAATCCACGCAAACCCATCAACACAATTTGGCGCTTGAGCGCGGTGCTGAAATAGGCCGTTTCCTTCTGGGCTCCACTGTCATTTGCTGCTTCCCGAAGAGCGCCGTGACATTAAAGAAAACTCTGCAGGTAGGCAGCCGAGTACGCATGGGCGAAGTCATGGGCGATTTGCTCTAGAACCGGCTTTTAGGCCCTGCTGGATCAACGCAGCGGCCAGCCTTCGGCCGCTGTCATTGGGCTGCTGGCCTCTACATGACCTCATCAAGACGATCCGCGGATTGCGCCAACATCAGCAAACGGTCAACCCCCAGCGCAACGCCCGCGCAATTTGGCAGACCTTGGCTCAACGCCGCTAGAAACAGCGGGTCTGGCTCGATATCTACTCGGCCAAGCGCCTTACGTCGCGCTCGATCTGCAGCAAATCGCCGTTCGTGCTCAATTGGGTCTAACAGNTCCCAATAGCCATTAGCGATCTCAATGCCGTCAATCACCAATTCAAATCGAGCCGCAACCTTTGCGTTGTCTGGACGCAATCGCGCGAGTGCCGCTTGATCAGCAGGATAGTCCACCACAAAAAATCGGCCCGGTTTCAACCGCTCACAGGCCTGAGCAAAATGTAAATCTAGGTCACTGCGTTCCAGATCGCGTCGATCCAGTAAATCGCCAACCAGCTGCTGATAGGTCACGGTCTGCACCGCACCCGGCCCTAGTACCAATGCGATCAATGCAGAGACTTCCTGCATTAGAAGTCGGTCATCGAACCCCAACCGATACCACTCAAGCATGGTAAATTCTGGATTATGTAAACGACCCTTCTCTTCGTGTCGAAAAACTGGGCCCAGCTGATAGATCGACGGTGCTCCAGCGCTGAGCAAGCGCTTCATTTGATATTCGGGAGAGGTTTGCAGAAAGCCATAACCAGGAACAGTAATGCTCTCTACATCTGGGTCGGTAACCGTTGCTGGCGCCAGCACCGGAGTCTGGACTTCCACAACATCGCGCTCATGAAAGAATGCTCGAATAACCCCAAGAATTTGCGCACGCAACCGCAGACGCTCAGCGAGATGCATTACCGCTTTACCGCGCCGATCGTTGGCGTTATTTGCCGCTAACCCTTTGCCCGCGAAACGTATTCACCGGTGCGAGTATCCACCTTGAGAATGTCGCCAATGTTAATAAACAAGGGTACGCCCTTAATCGTAGCGCCTGTAGATAATGTTGCCGGCTTGGTGCCACCATTAGCGGTATCGCCTTTCAAGCCCGGATCCGTATCGGTCACTTCAAGTTCAACAAAATTGGGTGGCGTCACCGCAATGGGATCGTCATTCCACAGCGTCACTTGGTAGACATCCTGTTCTTTCAACCAATCTTTACACTCGGCTACTGCAGATGCCGCCGCCGCTACCTGCTCATAGCTGCCATCGGTGCGCATGAAATGCCAAAACTCGCCGTCGGCATATAAATACTCCATGTCGATATCAACGACGTCTGCACCCTCTAACGATTCACCCGATTTAAAGGTGCGCTCCCAAACCCGGCCATTCTTAAGGTTTCTAAACTTGACACGATTGAACGCCTGTCCCTTCCCTGGTTTTACAAATTCATTTTCTAGAATTGCGCAGGGGTCGCCCTCCAGCAAGAGTTTCAATCCCGATTTGAATTCATTGGTAGAATAGTTGGCCATAACTCACTTTCTTGATATCAAAGTCGCGCATGATAACCCCGAATTACATTCCTGCCCATCTAAGCTCCGATGTTGGCCCTTGGCCANATGAGCTGTGGACCAAGGAACTGGCGAGCGCCGCACGAGACGTGAAAACATTGATCGATGCGGTGCAGCTCGATCACGCAAAGTTACCCTTTCCTGTAGACACAACTGCGCAATTTCCGTTATTGGCTCCACCCAGTTTTATTGCACGTATGAGCCGAGGCGACGCCAACGACCCCTTACTAAAACAAGTCTTGCCAACGTTACAAGAGCACGACGTTAGCCCAGGATTTATGCCCGATCCATTNGCAGAAACNGACCCCGCCCGGGGCTTCATCAAAGCCCCCAGCCTACTGCAAAAATATCAGGGNCGGGCATTACTGATCACCACCCCAGGCTGTGCCATCAATTGCCGCTACTGTTTCCGCCGAGAATTTCCATACACTGAGCATCGACCCAAAAATCATCAGGACGCGCTCGCTGCCATTGCTGCAGATGCAAGCATCAGCGAAATCATACTTTCCGGCGGCGACCCTTTGTTGCTCAGCGATACGCAGCTATCGCAACTGCTTACAGCGATAGAATCGATCGCTCATATTCAGCGCATACGTATCCACAGCCGCATACCTATCGTGTTACCAGAACGACTAACCCATGCACTGATGAAAACGCTATCTAACCGTCGCTGCCAGATGGTCATGGTAGTACATAGCAATCACCCGCAAGAATTGAACGCTACAACAGCCCGCGCATTGGATTGCCTCAAACAAAGCGGCACCACCCTGCTGAATCAGTCGGTTCTATTGCGAAGCATCAACGACGATGTCAGGACACTGGTGGAATTATCTGAGAAATTATTTGCGCAAGGCGTCCTGCCCTACTACTTACACCTAACCGACCATGTCGCCGGCACCGAGCATTTTTTTGTTGCCGATGACGAAGCCAAANCCATTTACGCGCAGCTGCAGGGCCAGTTACCAGGCTACTTATTACCGAAACTTGTCAGGGAACAGCCGGGCGAAGCGTCAAAGACGTTAATGTACTAGCTGCTCTGACCTAGCGCTTGTTCAATATCGCTGTCGCTAAATCCGATAAGATACAAAATGGCGTCCAGGCCAAAATTCGAGATCGAATGTCGCGCGCTTTTTTTGACCACTGCCTTGGCGTGATAAGCAATGCCCAGACCGGCAGCCGTCAACATTGGCAGATCATTAGCGCCGTCTCCTACCGCAATAGTTTGCTCTAGCGTAATTCCTTCACGCTCAGCAATAGACATGAGTATTTGTGCTTTCGACTCGGCGTCGACAATATCGCCAAGCACTTCACCGGTCATTCTGCCGTCGACAATTTCAAGGGTATTGGCATAAACATAATCAATGCCTAAATCCTTTGCTAAATATTCACCAACGTACTGAAAGCCACCCGAAATGACCGCTGTGCGATAGCCAAAGTGCTTTAACGCCTTAATCATTCTATGCGCCCCATCATTGAGCTTTACCGACTCTGCAACTTCCTGCAAAAATTCTCTAGGCATGCCGCGCAATAAGCGCGCGCGCTGCCGAAAGCTTTCTTTAAAGTCTATCTCCCCAGCCATCGCGGCCGCAGTCACCGCAACAACTTGGTCGCCGAAACCATGGCGTTTAGCCAACTCATCCATCACCTCTTCGGCAATAAGGGTCGAGTCCATATCCAGCACCACCAAGCGACGGTTACGTCGAAATACCGTATCCGCTTGAACACTGAAGTCGAAACCCAATCGTTCGGCGGCTTGGGTCAGGTCTTTTTGCAACANTTGGCGTTCCTCAACCGANGCTCGAGTGCCGCTTACGCGCATTTCTACACAGAGTCTTGGAGCTATCGCGGCCTTAATGTCTTGTGGTGCCTTGGTAAGGCGCCGCACAAAATCAATGTTCAACCCGTATTGATAGGTCAGTTCACTTACTGCCTGCATGGCATCGACGCCGTCGTGTAAAGCCATGACCGTGACAATCAACCTATTTGCGTCGGCAAATTCCGACCACATGACTTTATCGGATGACTGCACGGGCGAGATGCGCACCACCACGTCTTCGGACGCACAGGCGTTCTCCACGCGCANACGGGCGTCGGCCACAGTCCCGACGCGAGCGAGCACTGCAAGTGCTAATTCGTTGTGAATAACCGCCTGACCAACGTCTAAAATATCCGCTTCAAGATCCTGCAATGCGGCCATCAAACGTGACATCATTCCAGGCTGATCGCGGCCCGAGACGCTTACAAGGACGACATGGTCTGACAAATCAAGTCTCCAAACCCTGAGATCAAAGGCCTTCAGTGTAGCGGTTATGGCACTTTAAGTGGCGCCTCCTTTGCTCCACGCCGTCAACTCTGCCAACCACTTAAAACGCAATGTGCTAGGGTTGTTCGTCTCAGCGAGGATTCACGTTCATGCTCTGGTGGAAACGCTTCAGGTCAACCAAAGCTACTTTGCCGGCCGCCACCACGGCCAGCATGCTATGCGCGGTTGCGTTAACCGCCATTTGGTTTGGTGCCGGAAACCAACAAAATGAAGCGCAACGTTTTGGCTCAACACTGGCCAACACCTTAGCGAAAACTACTGCCGGCGATCTACTCGACAACCAGCGCATAAATTTGGCCGTTATCGCTAATCACGTCAGCGCTATGGAAGAAATCGACGGCGTAACATTCTTTGATAACGCCAACAGAGTTATCGCCATGAGCGGCAGTCAGGATGGTATTAATCGCTTTACGGCGACCGCAAGCATCGACGATACGATTACCGGCTATGTAAGCCTGCACTTGAGCACTCAAGCATTTCAGCCGCCCACACCTTGGCTTCGTTGGATGGCAAGTGTTGCGAGCGTATTAGCAGCGCCATGGCTCACGGTGATGTTGATGCAACTGAGCGCGCGCGGCAATCGCTCGCTGCCCATTGTGTCGGTGAAGCAGGAAAGCGCAGGGGCTACGCCAAGCTATTGTGTAATGATTAATCTTATTAACCAGCTGGCGTTATCAAAAACAGAACGCGAGCAAGCAATCGCTGACGCCGTGAATATGGGCCGCGAGGTGTGCGCCGTTTATCCCGGGTTTGCAATGCCATTGAACGGCCAGGGCGCCTGTTTGGTACTAAACCAAATATCGGTTAGCGGACTGCAGGCTTTGCACGCGACCTTTCTCCTGCAAGAGCTATTACTAGAATACGAAACGCTAGGCCAATTTCGCTGTTACTTGCGCACTGCTGTCTGTCCCGGTGACCCCAGCGAGATGAACCTCCTCGACGCTTCACAAATGGAGGGCCTAGCAAATGTCGATGCAGATCTCACTCTAGCGGCGCTCGCTCGCAACAATACTGCGCTTATAAGTAACGAGGTTTATGGAAATCTCAATGACATCGAAAAAAGTTGGGCCCAGCCTTTCGATCACCCAATACTTCCGGATGTGGCGCTTGGACAGACATTGCACAGCATCAGCGAACTGCCCGAACGCGATGCCCGACTGGTCACAGAACAAGCTGAGGTAATTTTAGGATTCAGTTAAATCTTAGATTCGCTGCGGCTCGAGCCTAACCGACCGTCAATCGATCAACCTTTTGAAAGCCGCGCGGCAGCTTGCCGCCGCGACGCGCCCTTTCACCAATATAGTTGTCATAGTCTTTTCTCTTCATTGTCAGGTGACGCTGACCCGCATGCACAACAAGATCATCGCCGGCACCTAAAACCGCGACTGCTAACATAGCTTCTTCGCCAGCCTTAAACGCAGCGCCGGGAATATTTATGAGCTTATTTCCCTTGCCCCGTGACAACTCTGGCAAATCCGCAAGTCTGAAAATCAACAGCCGACCTTGATTCGTCACCGCAGCCACAAGACCATCGCCGGATTCGAGCGTGGCAGCGGAAACTACAATTGGCGGCAAAGCTTCGGCACCTGCTGAGACACTTAAACAGGCTTTACCGGCCTTATTCTTCGTGACCATGTCGGCCAAAGGCCCAATAAAACCAAAACCCGCGTTACTGGCCAGCAATACCTTAGTCGCACTATCGCCCATGACGACACCGACGAAACGAGCCCCATCTTTGGGCTTAAAGCGCCCGGTCAGCGGCTCACCCTGACTTCGTGCCGATGGCAAACTGTGGGCCGGCGTGTTGTATGTGCGGCCATGAGAATCCAAAAACACCAACGTGTCGTTGGTGCGGCCACGGGCCGCTTGGGCAAATTGGTCGCCGCTACGATAGGCCAACTCCGCAGGATCCAACTCGTGACCTTTGGCAGCGCGCACCCAACCTTTGTCTGAAACCACTACAGTAATCGGATCGTTGGTGAGCAAATCCTCTTCGCTGAATGCCCGAGCCTCATCCACCGAGACCAGCGGCGAGCGGCGTTCATCGCCGTAATCGGCGGCCAACGCTAACAGTTCTTTTTTCATAAGAGTCTGCAACCGCGCTTTCGAACTTAGGGTTTTCTCCAGGCCTGCCTTTTCAACGGCTAACTCATCTTTTTCCGTTTGCAGCTTAATCTCTTCAAGTTTTGCCAACTGCCGCAACCGCAAGTCTAAGATCGCATTAGCCTGAATTTCAGACAACTTAAAACGCGCCATCAATTGCTGACGGGGATTGTCTTCCTCACGAATGATACGGATGACTTCATCGAGATTTAGATAAGCGATCAGCAAGCCGTCAAGGATGTGCAGCCGATCATTAATTTTATCGAGACGAAAATTCAGCCGCCGGGTGACCACATCCAAACGATACCGTAACCACTCTTTCAATATTTCTGCGAGGTTCTTAACCGCGGGACGCTGATCCAAACCGATAATATTTAAATTCACCCGATAGTTACGCTGCAAATCGGTGGTTGCAAACAGATGGCTCATCAAGCGTTCGTAATCGACTCGATTAGATCGCGGCACCAACACCAAGCGCATGGGGTTTTCATGATCAGATTCGTCACGCAAATCCACTAACATAGGCAGCTTGCGCGCCTGCATTTGCTGAGCAATTTGCTCCAACACTTTTGCTGGCGAGGTTTGATGTGGCAGCGCTGTGATTACCAGTTCGCCATTTTCTTTGTGATAAACCGCGCGGGCTCGAATGCTACCGCGCCCGGTCTCATAGATTTCACGAATTTCCGATTCCGGGGTGATGATTTGCGCCGCGGTCGGGTAATCGGGCGCTTTGATGTGCGTCATCAAATCCGCGACACTGGCCTTTGGATTATCGAGCATGTGGATACACGCGCTCAGTACTTCATTGAAATTATGCGGCGGAATGTCGGTCGCCATACCGACGGCGATACCGGTACTGCCATTGAGCAACAGGTACGGAACCTGAGCGGGCAATAACTTAGGTTCATCAACGGTGCCGTCAAAATTCGCCACATAGTCCACCGTCCCTTGGCGCGATTCTGCAAGCAGCAAGTCCGCATAGCGCGACAACCGCGCCTCGGTGTAGCGCATTGCCGCGAACGATTTAGGATCGTCCGGCGCGCCCCAGTTACCTTGACCATCTACTAGCGGATAACGGAAAGAAAAAGGCTGAGCCATCAGCACCATAGCTTCGTAACAGGCGCTGTCTCCATGGGGGTGGAACTTACCCAGCACATCACCAACCGTGCGCGCCGACTTAACAAATTTGGCCTGGCTGTTTAGACCCAACTCACCCATGGCATAGATAATGCGTCGCTGGACTGGCTTAAGCCCGTCACCGATGTGCGGCAGCGCGCGATCATTAATAACGTACATGGAGTAATCCAAATACGCGCGCTCGGTATACACCGACAATGGCATGGTTTCTTGGTCGCTCGGTTGGATTTCTTCATCCATCTTTTTCTACCTGCTCAATAGGGGTGGCACTAAACACAGATGTATTTAAGCAATAGACGCTTGGTCGCCTTTTTTCTCCAGCCAAATGCGGCGGTCCGACGAACGTTTTTTGGCCAAGAGCATGTCCATGGTTTCGTCGGTTTTGCTACCGGCATCAAGGGTCAACTGCACGAGCCGCCTAGTCTCCGGCACCATGGTGGTTTCACGCAGTTGCATAGGGTTCATCTCGCCCAGTCCCTTAAATCGTTGCACCACTGGCTTGGCACGTTTATTTTCTGCCGAAACCTTGTCCAAAATGGCGTTACGTTCGGAATCATCAAGCGCGTAATACACGTCTTTGGCAACGTCTATGCGATATAGCGGTGGCATAGCCACAAACACATGGCCAGCGGCAACAAGTGCACGGAAATGTTTTACAAATAGCGCGCATAGCAACGTTGCTATGTGCAAGCCGTCGGAATCCGCATCCGCGAGGATGCAAATTTTGTGGTAACGCAAATTCCCCAAGTCGCTGGAACCTGGATCGACACCGATTGCCAAAGCAATGTCATGCACTTCCTGAGAACCTAGTACCTGGGCCGAATCGACCTCCCAAGTGTTAAGAATTTTNCCACGCAACGGCAATACCGCCTGAAATTCCCGGTCCCGTGCCTGTTTCGCGCTGCCTCCCGCAGACTCACCCTCAACCAGAAATAGCTCTGCCCTTTGGGTATCTTGTCCTGAGCAGTCGGCCAATTTACCGGGCAGCGCTGGCCCGGCAGTAATCCGTTTGCGCGCTACTTTTTTAGCCGCTTGAATCCGCCGCTGCGCGTTACTGATGGCCAACTCGGCAATGCTCTCGCCTTCACTCGCGTGCTCGTTTAGCCATATGCTAAAAGCATCCTTTGCNGCGCCNGCCACGAACACAGCNGCCTGCCGCGACGACAGACGCTCCTTCGTCTGGCCNGCAAATTGGGGATCTGCAAGCTTCGCGCTGAGGACATAACTGCATTGCTCCCAGATATCGTCACCGGTGAGCTTNACGCCCCGAGGGATCAAATCGCGAAATTCACAAAATTCTTTGAGCGCATCGATCAAGCCTGACCGTAAGCCGTTGACATGAGTACCGCCCTGCGGTGTCGGAATGAGGTTAACGTAGGATTCAGCCAGTGTTGCTGGCCCGTCCACTACCCACTTCAGGGCATAGTCGACCGCCTCACCATTGCCGCTGGCACTATGCATCACGGTGGTCAAGGGAATGCATTCGGCAGTGCCCAAGGCATGCTCTAGGTATTCCTGCAAACCATCGGCGAAATACCATGTCTCATTCTGAGTGGCGTCTGCTTCAACCGCTAAGCTGACGCGCAGACCCGGACACAATACCGCTTTCGCGCGCAAAAGATGGCGCAGCTTACTGATGCTAATAGTGGACGAGTCAAAATAGTCGGCCTCGGGCTTGAATACCACCCGCGTGCCCGTGTTGCGTTTGCCAACGGTATCCACCACTTCCAGGACACTGACCGGCTCGCCGTGTTCGTAGCGCTGTCGGTATAAATTGCCGTCGCGCTTTATTTCTACCTCCAACCAATCCGATAGCGCATTGACGACTGAAACGCCGACGCCATGCAAACCGCCAGAGAAACTATAGTTTTCGTTGTCGAACTTACCGCCAGCATGCAGCCGCGTAAGGATAAGCTCCACCCCCGACACTTTGTGCTCCGGATGTTTGTCTACTGGCATGCCACGGCCATCGTCGATGACTTCTACTGAGCCATCCTTGTTGAGAGCAACTTCTATTTCACTCGCGTGGCCGGCGATCGCCTCATCGACACTGTTGTCAACCACCTCCTGGACAAGATGATTCGGTCGAGCAGTGTCTGTATACATCCCGGGGCGCCGCCGTACCGGCTCCAGACCAGAGAGCACCTGTAAGGATTTCGCCGAATATTCTTTTGCTGCCATAGAGTTTTGTGCGCCGTTTTATCGTGATCAATACTGCAAAGGGGCCGCCCTAGGGGAGCGTCGCGACAGTATATCGCCTTGACGCACCAATAGGGTGATGCGCTTCACACAGCAACCCTTCTAACCGTTCTACTAATCTTTCCATCCTTCGATAAGTCCAGCCATTGATAGCCGGGTCCTTTATCATCGATGGCAAACTTAGGGCTGCGGGGGCGGAATTGAAAACATGTCGACGGCACACCAAATACCGGCCATGCCCCTACTCGACCCGCAACCTCTTGGTGTGCGTGACCAAACACCGCGCCACGCAAACGCTGTTGGCTGGCGGCGTTAAGCCAATTCATCAATTCCAGCGGACCTACGATTCGGTCTTTATCCAGCCACGGGCAGTCGACTAAAACCAAGGGGTGATGGGTCGCCAGCAACACCCAATGCGCAGCGCCTTGCGCTAACCCTTGCGCGACGGCTTGCCGGTCTAATTCTGTTATCAAAGATTTTGGTCGGTCATCTTCATGACTGTCTAGCGCCTGTAAATGCCAATCCGCCCAGACGATAGGCGCCATCGACACCCCAGCCTGCTGCATCGCCTGCAGCACATCATGATTGCCCGGCAGAGCTAACATAGGCACGCTAAAATAGTCGTTCACGATATGTAGAAAACGCTCGTAGACCGGCGTTGTTGGCGTATGCGCAACATCTCCTGAGGCAATGATCGCGTCGCAACCGTCCTGGGCCGCTTCATCGACTGCTTGATTTAGCACAGCTCTTAGGGTTGCTTCAGTATCGGTCTGCAGCAGAGTCTCGCCAGGGGCTACTAGGTGACAGTCACTGATGTGCAGAACTCGCCGCGCCAAGAAGGCTAGCCGCCCAGCTCAAGCGGCACATCCATCGCGCCGCCAACCGCCAAACAGTAACGTAGGTACTCACCCAAAAATTGGTTAAGTTGAACCTTCTCGTCGCGTTGGCGCATACGCCGATTCGGTATTTCATAGCTGCCAAGAAAGCGATTCTGGTGCTGATACTCAACCACCTCCGCACTCTTAGCATCGTGATACATGCGGATACGCATGTTAGGGCTACGGCCCCAACTCAGTTGCGGGCGCTGCACCAGCTGCAGCAATGTTGTGTAGCGACTTTGCTCAACGACAAGTAATTCCACCAGTGTGCGCTGACTGTCCTCTTGAGATTCGCTGAGTAGCGATATGCAACGCTGATCCTCGCTCAGCACGTTTGGGAATAATCGCATCAAGCGCTCGTAATTGAGATCACATTCGGCCATGTGTGCACCCAAGTCGATCGTATACTGCCGTCGGTAACGCGACGAAAATGCTTTATTGGCAAAGCCACCTGAGGCAAAGCCGTCCGCCAATGCTGTGGACCGACTGAGAATTTCTTCGGTCGTTTCTGGTCGCTTGTCGATGATCCCGCATCCCTAAAAATATTCTGAGAAAAACCGCGCTCAGAACCCGCGCCGCAAGAATATAACGAGGCTGAAGCCTAAGGTCACGATGAAACCGCACCTCAATGCGGCCTTTGTGCCATAAAAAGCAGAAAATTTTCACATTCGAGGGCGTAATCTTTGATTTACAACGGAAAAGTGTTAAGAAAAGTAACAAAGGTGCACTTTGGGCGCTAAGGTGAGTACACTTCGCACTCGTCACGCAGCTCAACGGTTACGGTTAGGAATAATTTATGCACACAGCACTAAAGCTAAGTAAGTCTCTTACTCGCGCCACGATACTCTGTGCCGCGATGTTTAGCAGCACAGGTGTCTACGCCGTCGATATGCTGGGCGTCTATCAAACCGCCGCCGAGCAAGACCCCATAATCGGCGCCGCGAAAGCCGCTTACGCCGCAGCGAAAGAGCAATTGCCACAAGCACGATCGGCTTTGTTGCCTAACGTAAGGGGCAGCGTTAGCACCAGCAAAAACGTCCGCGAATTCCCGGGCGCCGTCGACACCAACCCTACTAGTCCGACCTTTGGCCAAAGCTATCAGGGCCAGACCTACAATGATCACGGCTGGAACGCGCAGCTACGGCAACCGCTCGTTAACGTATCGAGCTGGTTCACTGTTGGGAGCGCCAGTGCCAGCGTTAAGGCCGCGGAGTATGACTTGGCGGCACAAGAACAAGATCTGATCGTACGAGTAGTGCAAGCCTACCTGAATATTTTGCGGGCTCAGGACCGCTTAGACACCACTAACGCTGAGATCACGGCGGTCAAACGCCAGTTAGAACAGGTGCAGCAGCGATTCGATGTTGGTCTGGTGGCCATCACCGACGTACTGGAATCTCAGGCCGCCTACGACAACGCCGTGGTGCGTGGTATTCAAGCCGAAGGCGATTACGCCATAACATACGAAACTTTGAGTACATTGACCGGCCAATCCTATGACGCACTCAATCGTCTGTCCGATGCATTGCCTATCGTCAACCCAGTCCCCTTCGACGAAGAAACCTGGGTCTCTGCCGCCATGTCAACAAATCACGGGATAAATTCGGCCAGCG
>PAFJ01000020.1 GCA_002704325.1 Gammaproteobacteria bacterium
CCGAAGCCTTGCGATACGTTGTATTCAAGTGGTCGGGNTAGAGNGATTCGAACNCCCGACATCCTGCTCCCAAAGCAGGCGCGCTACCAGACTGCGCTATACCCCGANNTTCGAAACGGNNGAGAACTCCACCGNNNGCGAAGGAGCGGGATAATACTGAGGTGTTTTGAGATGGTCAAACCCTGTTGGCCCGTTTTATAAATTACCTAAGCCCCGCTCTTCTGTTAGTGATTCCATCAGCTCGGAGTTAAACTAGCATTTTTTGAGGTTCGTTCATGGCTGCACAAATTATTGACGGCAACGCTATCGCCAAATCGATTCGTGCTGAGCTAACCAATGTGGTCGCTGAGTGGCAGGCTCTGGGCCATCGTCAGCCCGGCCTGGCTGTGATTCTGGTCGGTAACGATCCCGCGTCCGAGGTCTATGTCAAAGGCAAACGCCGGGACTGTGAGCAAGTCGGCGTTCACTCCACCGCCCTTCACTTACCCGAAAATACCCCACAATCGACCCTTGAGAATCATATCGACCAGCTCAACGAGGATGAACTCATTGACGGTATTCTGGTACAAACACCGCTGCCTGCACATATCGACGAAGATCGCATCATCGATCGTATCAGACCAAATAAAGATGTAGACGGCTTCCACGCCTACAATATTGGCCGGCTCGCTCTGCGTCGGCCAGAGCTGCGCAGTTGCACGCCTAAGGGTGTAATGCAGCTGTTAGAGCACATTGGTACAGATTTTAAGAATACCGACGCCATAATCATAGGCGCCTCCAACCACGTGGGTCGCCCTATGGGCCTGGAATTATTACTGGCGGGCAGCACCGTCACGACAGCACATAAATTCACTAAGGATACTGGCGCCCGAGCCCGCCATGCTGACCTATTGATCAGTGCTGTAGGAAAACCAGGGCTCGTGCCTGCTGAATGGGTCAAGCCCGGTGCAACGGTAATCGATATCGGCATCACCCGCGGGGACAACAATAAACTTTACGGCGATGTTCAATTCGACGCGGTTAAAGAAGTTGCGGGCTGGGTTACCCCAGTGCCCGGCGGCGTCGGCCCGATGACACGAGTCGCGCTGTTGCAAAATACCATGCTAGCAGCAGCGGCAAATCTCGCTATTGATTGGCTCCCGAATTAGGCCACGAAGAATCATGCATCGTCTTTTTATGTCCGATCTGCATCTCGACGACCCAACGAGTTCGCAGTTTTTACGCTTTAACGAGTGCCTTACCAGTGAAGCCGCAGAGGTGGACGAAATTTACATTCTCGGCGACTTGGTCGAAATGTGGATTGGCGACGACGATGATAGCCCACTCGCGCAAGCGCTAACACAATCCCTAAATAACGCCACAGCTCGCTGTTCGGTCTTCTTAATGCATGGCAATAGAGACTTCTTATTTAAGGATCGCTTTGCCGAGCGCACCGGGGTTTGCCTAATCGAGGATATGCACCAGCCGGATCCTAACCTGCTGCTCTGTCACGGCGACTTGCTGTGCACGGACGACACGGAATACCAAGCGCTTCGTAAACAACTACGCGGCGTCCAATGGCAGCAGGAGTTCTTAGCGCAGAGCCTCGCCGAACGTCGCGCTTTTGGCGAGGACCTACGCCGCCGCAGTAAGCAAGAAAACGCAAATAAGGCTGAATCAATAATGGACGCCAATACCGAGGCCATTACTGAAGTTATGACGCACAATTCAGCGCAGACGTTAATTCACGGGCACACCCATAGACCCGGACTCCATCAGGTGAACGAAAACAAAAATCGCATTGTTTTGGGTGCTTGGGAGGGTTGCGGCTGGTTGTGCCGACAGCAAACAGAAGAATTTGAGTTGGAGTGCTTTAGCTTGGCACGCCGCTATGGAACCTAAATTCCGTGTCCGCTGTACTAATAAGTTCAGCATCTGCTTGCAAGAACACCTCGATGCGCTGTGGGATATCAATATCTTTCTCAACGAACCGTGCAAAGTCTCGCGCCAAGTCTAGGTAGTCTTGAAAGTGTCGTGCCTCAGACTTCAGTAAACTTTTATACAGCTGTCCGATGGCATCTGGCAGCACCGGAATCAGAGCAGCAAAACGTTCGCAGGAGCGGGCCTCAACAACTGCACCACAAATCAACGAATCCACCAGCCGCTGGGGCTCATGTTTATTGATCAATCGATGCAGCCCTGCGGCGTAACGCGACGGGCTCAACTGAATATACTCAACCCCTTGATCGCTCATCGCATCCACGACTTGTTCAAAGTGACGCAATTCTTCGCGCGCGAGTCTCGACATTTTCTGCAATAAATGCGGATGCTCCACATACCGGTAAATCA
Organism: Gammaproteobacteria bacterium; assembly: GCA_002704325.1. Taxonomy (GTDB): domain Bacteria; phylum Pseudomonadota; class Gammaproteobacteria; order Pseudomonadales; family Azotimanducaceae; genus UBA4421. The sequence continues at coordinate 2,329 of PAFJ01000020.1, forward strand.
GACTGATTGCATTACTTGCCGCTTTCTTCTCGCAGTTAGCGTGATCAATTAATAATTCTGGCAGATGCTCGCAAGCGGCCTGCTGCCAGCCGATCGGAGTTGGCTCATGCAAAAATTCTAATACCGATTCAGGCGCGACCGACATCAGACTGTGACCTTAAAATTCCGCTCGTAGTGAGCCTGAGCACGGACGTAATTTTCTGCATCCAGCAGCTGCAATGCCGCCAAAGAATCGGTTTCAGTGGTCAAAGATTGGGGTCGCCAGTCATCGCTGAACGCCAATCCGGCGGCCTCAAGTGAGCAAGTGTTCTGAGCCAGATGCACGAGTACCGCATAGATGTCATCACTGCTTTGCTGGTGAGAAAGCTCGGCAGCATGGCAGTAAGCAATGAAACGTTGTGGATCTCGGCACAGAACAACCTGACTTAATACCTCGTCTCGGAGAGTTTTGAGGCGCTGCCAGACACGCTGCTGTTGGTCCCCGTCATAACCATTCCACTGCACAATTTCATGCGCGAAACGTTTACAACCTCGACACACCAGATCGCCATACGTGGTCGAACAAATTCCTACGCAGGGCGTTGGGCGCCGCCCAGCCATCAGTTGTTGTCGCCCATTGATGCTTTAACCATGGTTATGCAAATCGAGCATGTCCTCAGCGGTTTCTGCCGAGCGGCTCTCCTTACTTTGGCGATTGCTTTGAAATTGTAAATCGAGTTCGCGCTGCAATTTGGAAAGGTCGTTACGCGCCGCAGACACCCGCGCCAAATAAGCCTCATCAATATCGCCAGTTATATAGTTGCCATCAAACGCTGAGCACTCGAAATCGTGCACGTGGGGGTTACCCTCGTGAGTGCTTGCTTTCAAGTCTTCAATACTTTGATACAAAAGCCAATCCGCGCCAATGTAATGAGCCACTTGCTCATCGCTGCGCTCATGGGCAACAAATTCCTCCCGCGCAGGCATGTCAATGCCGTAAACGTTCTGATACCGAAGAGCCGGCGCCGCCGAGGCCATATAGACCTTTCGCGCGCCCGCCTCACGAGCCATTTGAATGATTTGCTGAATCGTTGTACCGCGCACAATCGAATCATCCACAAGCAAAACATTTTTACCCTTAAATTCAAGGTCTACGACATTGAGCTTTTGCCGCACAGATTTTTGCCGCTGTTGCTGACCCGGCATTATGAATGTNCGGCCTATATAGCGGTTCTTAACAAAGCCCTCGCGGTACTTAGTTCCTAGTTCATGAGCTAGCGGCAGCGCCGCTGTGCGCCCTGTGTCGGGAATTGGAATCACCACATCAATGTCATGCTCGTTTTGGCTATATCGCGCCAACACTTGCCGTGCTAAGCGCTCGCCCATCCTTAGCCGACTCTTATAGACCGAAATATCATCAATAATTGAATCCGGGCGGGCAAAATAGACGTGCTCAAAAATACATGGCACCAGACGCGTATCGGCAACACAACGGTGCTTATGGATTTCACCACTGTCGCTGATAAAAATCGCTTCCCCTGGGGCTACATCAGCAATACGCGTAAAGCCCAAAATATCCAAGGCCACCGATTCGGAGGCAATCATATAGTCCGTACCCAATGCCGTGGTTCGCGACCCATATACCAGGGGGCGAATACCGTAGGGGTCNCGAAAACCAAGGATTCCCGAACCGATTACCATAGCCACTACGGCATAAGCTCCGCGACAACGCTCGTGCACTGCGCCGACCGCTTTAAACAGCTCTGTCGGAGACGGATCCAAAGCGTGCATCGTGCTTAATTCGTTAGCTAGCACATTGAGCAGCACCTCAGAATCACTGTTGGTATTCAAATGCCGGAGNTTTTCTGTAAACAGATCATTCTTAAGCTCTTCGGTATTGGTCAAATTACCGTTATGTGCCAGAGCGATGCCGTAAGGCGAATTCACGTACAGGGGCTGAGCTTCTGATGAACTGGCCGATCCTGCCGTTGGATAGCGACAATGGCCTAAACCAACATGACCTTGCAGCCGCGCCATATGCTCTTCGCGAAAGACATCACCGACCAAGCCATTGTGTTTGCGCAAAAAGCAGCGTTGGCCATCACTGGTCACGATGCCCGCGGCATCCTGCCCCCGATGCTGCAATGCCGTAAGAGCGTCGTATAGATCTTGTTTTACTTCTTCATGAGCAACCAGTCCGACAATTCCGCACATCGCTTATAAGGCCTCGATCACCATGCCAGTAAATTCAATAGTCATAGTCTTCGTAATCTATGTCGGCATCGTCTGGCAGATCGGGCAGATCGGGAACATCCGCATCGTCTCCCTCTGCTCTTAACTCGGTCATGACCTCATTAGCAAAGTCCAAGCTACTCCATACCTCATCTTCAAAATCCAGATAGGTNTCCTTCAGATCCGATTCCTCCCACCAAGAAGCACCACCGACAAAGGTTTGCAGACCCATAAGCAATACGGTGACTACCGCGGCTCCACGAAAACCGCCGAAAATAATTCCGAGAAAGCGATCCGTACCGGTAAGACCAGAGGAAGACACCAATCTGGTCAAGAGCAGCTGAAGGTTCAATCCAACCACAACCGCAATGGTAAACATCATCCCATACGCGATGTTTAATCCAAGCGGACTCTCCGCCCAACTATCAGGAAAGGTAGAAGCTAAAATGGGACCGAAAAACATCGCTGCGGCAACCGCTCCAATCCAAGCGCCCAGCGAAGTCGCTTCCTTGACGAAGCCGCGAGTCATCCCGATTACCGCCGAAACAATAATCAAGCCCCAAATTATTAGATCTAGCGTCGCCATCGCCTTATTGACTCATTTCCATCACTCGGGCTGCTACGTTATTTGCGAGGCTAATGTCCCCTCGCTGCCGCTCCGCCTCAGTATGACTCAGCAATGGACCAACTGCGACACGATGTAGGATATTTTCCGAACTATTTTCGCCTCCGACTTCCAATTTTACCGTGCTAATAAACGCTTCATACCCCTGTTCGCGCATCTCATCGCGCAGTGCCTTGGCCTTTGCACGGTCATTATGCCGAGCAACCAATATCGCCAATACACGACTGTCTTGAGTTAATTCTTTAAGAATGGGNTCGCCAAAGCGGGTGCCGTCTTGGGTGTTATAGCCATCGACGTCCACCTCAGAGGCCAGTTGATGAACGCGCTCCATAACATCCGAGGCTGGCACCGCTTGATCAAAATCAATAACCGATGGACTGTCGCCCAGTGGTTGCCGTAATTCATTGCGTAACGCCATAACCCGCTCTTTACTCAAAGGCCCGCTTCCAGAGACCACTAACGTCTGATAGTCCGTCGCGGGTTCGTCAAATAACATTGGTATAAAAATCAGTGCGAGAGCAAACGCCACTACAAGCGTCGTCATCCGCAGCCGAGTAAGTTCACTTTTCATAAAGCATCATCGTGAGAGCGCAGCCACAGGCTCTGCTCAATCGCGTTAAATGAACCAAATACAAGAATAACATCATCCGGTTGCGTACAAGCAAGTGCCTGATGCAGGGCTGTTGGCATATCCGGCGCCTGATCACACTCTATCTGCATGGCGTTTGCGAGTTGAGCGGCGGAAAAACCTCTCTCCCCCCAAGTGTCGACCAATGTCCATGGCGCCGCAGTGAAATTTGCCACCGCTGCATAAACGGCAGCATGGTCTTTATCTGCCAACATTGCGCACAACACATGTTTCGGTTGCAAATCACGCTGTGCAAGTTGATGGCAGAGGAATTTCGCCGCCGCAGGATTATGGCTGACGTCATGTACAAGTAAACGCCCGCGGTACCTGAGCTGCTGCATACGACCGGGAATGNANGCCTGGGCTGACGTCTCCTCCATCTGGGCACTAGAAATCTGCGTTAACCCCAGCGCAGCCTGATGAGCTAGCGCAATATTGCTCGGTGCTAGGTTGCCCATAGGCAGATTAACCAGACGCTCGCGNCCCCAGCTCAGAGTCCAGAGCAGCGGCCCAGAACCCTCGGACACCACAAAATCATCACCAGCGCGCAAGGGCTGTACATTAAGTTCCCGGCACCGCGAAAGCACGGACGCAGGCATGTCCGGGCCAAGCACTACACGCTGTCCGAAGCGCAATATCCCGGCCTTTTCGGCCCCTATAGCCTCTCGGGTGTTACCCAGAAATTTCTCATGGTCTATGCCAATGCTGGTAATCACCGCGATATCGGCATCAATTACATTGAACGCATCCAGCCGCCCTCCCAAGCCAATTTCTAGGAGCACAACATCCACGCGATTTTGCCGCGCGCACCACAACGCTGCGAGCGCAGCAAATTCAAAATAGGTCAAGGCTACGACAGGGTTAAGTTGACGAGCCTGCTCTATCTCCGCAAATGCCGCACAAATGGCATCATCGGACAATTCCNTACCGTTAAGNCGAAGCCTTTCATTAAAACGCACAACATGGGGCGACAACGTGCTAAATACTCGCAGNCCAGCTTTCACTAGCAAGCTCTCTAGCGCCGTAATGGTAGATCCTTTGCCATTTGTGCCTGCTACCGTCACAACCCTGCGCGCGGGCTGCCTCAGTTCCATGCGCCGTACCATTTCCTCGGTACGACTGAGCCCCATATCGATGGTTTGTTGATGCTGATTGGCGATGTAGTCCAGCCAGGCATCTAGATTCATCGAGCTGCGTCTTTGCTACGCGTGGTCGGCCGCATCAATGCCATTGCGGATCGCGGCAACTTGCTGCTGCAAACGCCCGGCCACCTCGCTGGCGTGACCGCCGTCAGCCATCGTGTTAACCAACGCGCTGCCGACGACAACGCCGTCAGCATGAGGTGCCAAAGCCCGTGCTGTGGCCGCATCTTTAATGCCGAAGCCGACACAAAAAGGCAACCCAGTGTATTGACGCAATTGCTGTAACCGTGATGCCACCTCATCTGTTTGCAGGTGACTGGCGCCGGTAATGCCTTTGAGCGATACGTAGTAAATAAAACCGCTGGCCTTGACGGCTATTTGTCGCGCACGCTCATCCGTAGTGGTCGGCGCTAGCAGATAGATTAAGTCGATGTTATTTGCGGCGAGTTTTCGCTGCAGTTGATCCCCTTCTTCTGGTGGCAAATTAACCATGATCAATCCGTCCACACCGGCACCGCCCGCACGTTCAGCAAAATCTTCCATGGCCAATACCGAATTCAAATACCCCATTAATACCACCGGGGTCGTGGCGTCCTTGAGACGAAATTCCTCAACCATCTGCAGTACATTAGCGAGGGTAACGCCATGGGCGAGCGCCCGCTCATTGGCGGCTTGAATAGACGGCCCTTCTGCTTCCGGATCAGAAAATGGAATGCCCAGCTCTAAAATATCCACACCGCCCGCCACCAGGCTGTGCAAGGCAGCTACGGTATAACTTGGGCCGGGGTCACCCGCAGTGATGAAGCTCACCAGGGCCGTACGGTTGTTTTGCCGGCAGGCGTCCAAACAATGGCGAATGCGCGTATCCGCAGGACTCATGTCAGACTGATTCCATCAATGTCGGCCACGGTCAGAATATCCTTATCACCGCGACCACTGAGGTTGACCAATATAATTTCGTTCTTAGCCATAGCGGGCGCGTTGGCACTGACCCAGGCCAGGGCATGGCTTGTCTCGAGCGCCGGCAGGATACCCTCAAGATTATTCAGCAAGCGAAAAGCCTCCATAGCCTCATCGTCGGTGGCGCTGTCATAGGTGGCGCGACCGATATCTTTCAGATNAGCATGCTCCGGNCCAACACCNGGATAATCCAAACCNGCAGAGATNGAGTGNGTTTCTTTTATCTGCCCGTCGGNATCAGACATCAAATAGGAACGATTGCCGTGCAAAACACCCACCTTGCCGTCGTTTAACGGTGCGGCATGGGCACCACTAGCAATNCCATGGCCACCAGCCTCTACGCCAACCAGCGCCACGTCCACATCATCAATAAAGGGATAAAAAATACCCATGGCATTAGATCCTCCACCCACACAGGCAACCACCGCGTCGGGCAAGCGACCGACCTGTTCAAGCATCTGCGCTCGTGCTTCTTGGCCAATCGTTGCAGCGAAATCTCGCACGATCATAGGGTACGGGTGCGGTCCGGCTACGGTGCCAATAATGTAATGAGTATCATCAACATTGGTCACCCAATCGCGCATTGCCTCGTTCAACGCATCCTTCAATGTTTTTGACCCGGACGTGACCGGTATCACGTTGGCACCCATCAATTTCATACGATATACGTTTAAGCTCTGCCGCTGCACATCCTCTGCACCCATATAGACATCGCACTTGAGGCCTAGACGTGCGGCGACAGTCGCGGTCGCGACGCCATGCTGGCCCGCACCCGTTTCCGCAATAACTCGGGGCTTACCCATCCGCTTTGCCAACAACGCTTGCCCAATGGTGTTACATACTTTATGCGCACCGGTGTGATTCAAATCCTCGCGTTTTAGATACACGGCAGCGCCACCCAGAGCGTCGGTCAAACGCTGGGCAAAATACAATGGTGTTGGGCGCCCAACAAAATGCGCTAGATCCGTGTGCAGCTCGCGCTTGAAGTCAGGGTCGTCTTTGACCTCGCCATACAACCGCGCTAAATCGTCTAGGGCGTGGGTTAAGGTTTCTGCAACAAAGCGACCGCCGTAGTCGCCAAAGTGCCCATCTGTAGTGGGTTGTGCATAAATTGAGTGTTCGTTGGCTTCAGCCATGTCTTGCTTCCTGTAGAAAGCGGCGCACGCGCTCGCTGTTTTTTCTTCCCTTGTNTTTACCTTCAACGCCGCTCGCNACGTCTACGCCGAAAGGTGCTAGTTGCGCCACTGCGGACGCNACNTTNTCTGGCTCGAGACCGCCAGCCAAAATCANNCGCTTGTCNCTNTTTTGAGGCCANAGCGCCCAATCAAAAGCACGCCCAGTACCNCCNGCCTGATCAGCATCATAAGTGTCTAGTAATAGCGCCCACGCGTCAGCATATTCGACCTCAAACTTACGAAAGTCAGTGTCCGAGCGCATTTTTACCGCTTTAAGGTANGGTTTGCCAAAACTACGACAAAACGCNGCAGATTCGTCACCACTAAACTGCAACANATCCAACTCCACCGCCGCCAAAATCGCCTCGACATCCGATGCCGCCGCGTTCACAAATAAACCCACTCGCTGGCACTCTGGTGCCGCTGTAATGGCTGCCAAACTCAACTGCTGCCCGAGGCTCGAGGACACATAACGGGCACTGCCCGGATAAAAATTCAGCCCAATGGCACTGACACCGGCAGATACGGTATCCACTACGTCCTGCACCTCGATCAAACCACAGATCTTGCACCAAAGTTGCGCCGCTTTTTGCAACGTCCTTAATCTCTCGCCGNACAGNATGCCCAGTCTAGTCTTAGAGGCGAAACAACGAAAGTACAAGCCTGCCATGACTACAGCACAACGGGAGCCAGAATCCGCTAAATCTTGGACATTTATCTACCCGATAGCTGNCGCTTAAGTCTGGAGAATCGGTGGTACAGCGCTNACTTTTGGGAGCACCAATTGCGGGTAGCGCACCTGGCTCAAATACAATCCCTGAGGTGGCGCTGTAACCCCCAATGCAGAACGATCTTGCGCAGCTAAAAGTTCAGCCAGATAGTTGTGCGCCACACCCCTGCCTACGCTCATAAGAGCCGATGCTATGTTGCGAACCATGTGCAATAAAAAGGCATTCGCCTCGATCTCCATTACAACAAACGCCCCTTGGCGACGCACCCAAACTTGATCTATCCGGCGCATTGGGGTCAACGACTGACATCCCGCCCCGCGAAAACTCGAAAAGTCGTGCTCACCAAGTAAGCATTGAGCCTGCTGATGCATCACATCAGCATCGAGACTATTACAACACCAGGCCAGTCCCGCAATGAACGGATCCGATTGCCGCTGATCAAAAAAGACATAAGTGTAACGACGCGATGTAGCGTCATAACGCGGATGAAATTCCGCGGGAACCGGGTGTACCCAACTGACGAAAATGGATGCCGGTGTTAGCGCATTCAAACCTCGCTGCCAGTTGCGGGCGTCTGGCTTTAAGCTGGAACTGAAACCGGCTATTTGCCCGGTAGCATGCACGCCGGCGTCAGTGCGGCCGGCAACTTGCAAAGCAATCGGCTCATCCGCAAGTTGGGTCGTGGCCTGCTCCAACGCCGCCTGAACCGTAGGTACATTCGGCTGACGCTGCCATCCACAAAATTCGCTCCCAGCATATTGCACAGCTAAGGCGTATCTATAGGGCTGACTAGTCATTGCAAAACAATGGTGAAACGCGCTCAGTTCTGATCGTCGAGTTCGTCAATCAATAATTGCGCCGCCATTCGCTGCTCCTCATCGCCGTCTTCCAACACTTCCTGCAACAACTCGCGCGCGCCTTGTTCATCGCCGACCTCGGCGAACGCAATAGCCAGTTTAATCCGAGTTTCGATAATATCTTCGTCATCGCTTGGCGAGCCCGTCATCGAAGGCAGACTGCTTGGCGAAACCAGTAACGGTTTTTTTCGTGGGCTTACGGCCGAGTCTCCGGCCGGTTCTGNATCAAGATCATCCAGCATTGCTGCTGTATCCGCATCAAGATTCGCAACTGTAGGTTCTCTAACAGCGAATTCATCCTCCTGACCGCTCTGNTCAGGTTGTGCTGATTTCGCTTCGGNTGCNGACNCTTTATTGCGACGCCGNCGCCAGGCCATCAACAACAGCGCCAGCGTAAGCAGCACTGTTGCGACAATAGCGACTAGCCCAGGCGACATTGCTTCATCGCGCGCCTTCGCACTAGAAACCATAGGAATTTGCCGCTTTTCCGCCTGAGATTGCTCAGTGCCCGCATCCGCATTGGTAGCGGCCTTCGGCAACGGCATTGTTCTTTGCGACACAGCGGCATCCGCATCAGTATTTTCAGCGGCGGCGGATTGANCCGTATCGCCTTCATTCAAGCGGCTTNTTTGCCCAACCGCCGACTCCTCAGTGCCTTCTGCCAGCTCTAGCTGCTGCGCAATCGAATCTGGCTCGGTTGCCCCAAGCACTTCATCACGCACCTGTCTAGGTTGAGTCTGCGTCGCGATCTCGCGCGCGAACGCGTCAGCCCTAGGCTCTATGGCATTAGGCCGAGCGACACCCTGTTGATCTAAGACCGGACTTACCTCCGCGCTTGGATCTGCAGGATCAAGAATCCGCAACCGTCTTGAATCCTCCGTCGATGCAGAAATAGTTGTTGGCGCTCGGGCATAACCCTCATCAACCCAGCTTTTATATTGGCGCTTAACTTCGCGCAGCGCGGCACTGGCAGTCAACAAGCTCGCCTCAAACAATTCGGGCAAACGCAGCAAGTAACCACTCTTGAGCCCATTAACATTCTCTGCAATGAAGGCATCCGGGTTAAGACGGACAATAGCGAGCATTTGCTGCTGTGTCGTCACTGTGGAACTTTCGCGGCTATTTTTAGCAACGCTCCACAGCGTATCCTTCTCTCGGGTGAGTCGCGTACGCCGCGCGGGGTCGTCTTGCTGCGCCAAACTAGGCGTGAACTCTTGCAAATCCGCCGCATAGCTCGANNTTAATGGTGCAGGAATAGCCAACGACAAGCGCCGCAGCTGAACCTCAGCAGCGTCGACCAACCGCACCACCAACTGTAGTCTCGGCTCAACGATGGGTCGGCTGCTACGGATACTCAGACGCGCACCACCCAATGGCGCTTCAACCACATCAACGCTGATTTGCTCAACCACGGTATACCGAGGTAATTGCATGGCTGCGTAATCTTCGGCAGCGCCCATCCGCGCCTGCAGCGACGCCTGCGGGCCCTGCAACTCCTGCAGGTCAACGAACGCGTTGAGATTTTGCCCTTGAAAAGACGCCACCTGGGGTGTCGCCAACTCTACGGCTGCACCGCTGTGAGCCCAAAGGATGAGACCCAAAGCGACGACTCTTGCCATATTTCTTGGNGTACCCCACATTGAGTATTTGCAACCTCAGTTGGTTAATAAATCCTGCGCGACCAATAGCTCGGCGATCTGCACGCTGTTAAGCGCGGCACCTTTACGCACATTGTCAGNCACCACCCATAGATTAATACCATTAGGATGAGAAATATCGTCGCGTATTCGGCCCACAAAGACCGGATCGGTGCCCGCTGATTCAGTGACAGGAGTGGGGTATTTCCCCTCTTTCATAACTTTCACGCCCGGTGTCTTGGCAAGCAATCGTTCAACTTCGATCGCTGCAATAGGTTCCGCTGTTTCAATATGCACCGCTTCTGAGTGGCCATAAAAGACAGGGATTCTCACACAGGTGGGATTCACGGTAATCGTTTCGTCACCAAAGATTTTCTGGGTCTCCCAAACCATTTTCATTTCTTCCATGGTGTAACCATTATCTTGGAAGGCACCAATGTGAGGAATCGCATTGAAAGCGATTTGCACCGGCATAGTGGAAGACTCGATCGGCTTGGCATTAAGCAAATTAGCAGTTTGCCCGGCCAATTCACTTATGCCACTGGCACCCGCACCAGAAACCGCCTGATACGTTGCCACATTGATTCTTTTAATACCCACCGCGTCTTGGATCGGCTTCAAGGCCACCAACATTTGAATGGTTGAGCAATTCGGATTAGCAATAATATTGCGCGGCTTAAAGTCCGCGACACACTGCGGATTGACCTCCGGAACGACCAAGGGAATATCCGCGTCGTAGCGAAAGTGCGANGTGTTATCTATAACCACGCAGCCGGCCGCGGCGGCTTTGGGCGCGTATTCGGCGGAGAGCGCACCACCGGCAGAGAACAAACCGATCTGCGCTTGGGAAAAATCAAATTCGTCTAAACGTTGGACCTGCACCGACTTGCCATGGAACTGCAGGCGCTTACCCGCCGAGCGCTCCGATGCCAATAAATAAAGCTGCGACACCGGAAAATTCCGCTCCTGCAAAATCTCTAATAGCGCCTCGCCTACCGCGCCTGTGGCCCCAACAATGGCTACACTGTAGCCGGCACTAGAATCCATGTTGTTCTTCCTCTATCAATTTACCAACTGCTCCAGCACCAGCTTACCCATGGCTTGGCAGCCCACTGGATCCGCGTCATCAGCTGCAATATCCGCTGTTCTGTGCCCTTGCTCTAGGACATTCGCTACAGCTTTATCAATCCGATCGGCGGCCTCAGGAAGATCCAAGCTGTAACGGAACATCATACCCACGGACAATATTGTCGCTAAGGGGTTGGCCAAATCCTGACCCGCAATATCGGGCGCAGTGCCGTGCACCGGTTCATACAGGCCGGTTCCGCTGGCCGACAAAGAGGCCGACGGCAGCATGCCTAGACTGCCCGTCAACATGGCCGCAACGTCTGAGAGAATATCGCCGAACATGTTGCCGGTTACGAGGACATCAAACTGCTTTGGTGCACGCACAAGCTGCATGGCAGCGTTGTCCACGTACATNTGCGACAGCTCTACGTTTGGATATTCTGGCGCTAACGCCGTCACCTTCTCACGCCAGAGTTGGGATACCTCTAAAACATTCGCTTTATCCACAGAGCAAAGTTTGCCGTTACGCTTAGCCGCCAACTCGAATCCCACTCGCGCGATACGCTCAATTTCGTGCTCAGAATAAACTAGAGTATTGAAGCCAACCCGCTCGTTATCGCGCACCTCGACACCCCGAGGCTCACCAAAGTAAATACCTCCGGTTAGCTCACGGATAATCAAAATATCTAAGTCCGCGACCAATTCAGTCTTTAAAGAAGACGCAGCGGCCAGCGGCGCGGACAGCAACGCCGGGCGCAAATTAGCAAACAAACCAAGTCCTTGACGCAAACCCAGCAGGCCTTTCTCAGGCCGCAGATGGGTCGGCAGATCATCCCACTTTGGGCCGCCAACCCCACCCAACAACACAGCGTCGACCCGCTCGGCGGCCGTTAGCGTCGCAGACGGCAAGGGCTCACCTGTCGCGTCGATCGCCGCACCACCAATTAAGGCATCACTAATGTCGAGATCACAACCAGACTGCTGTGCCGCGACTTCCATAACCGCAGTCGCAGCTGCGACTACCTCTTGGCCAATGCCATCGCCCGGCAACAATAAAACTTTTTTTTGCATGTTTTGCGTTCCGTAATTCAGTCGCGAAACAACCAGGGCTGACGCTGGCGATGTTGCGCTTCAAAGTCTTCTATCAACGCCCTCTCGGCAAGCGTCATATCGATGTCGTCCATACCGCTGAGCATTTTCTGTTTCAGCGCCGAATCCACATGAAAATCGAATACGCTGTCGCTACCAACCACCGTTACAGTTTGCGCGGCCAGATCGACACGAAGTTGCAGGCCTTCCGCCACCTGAGCAAACAACTCATCGACAATTTCGGCATCAAGAGCTACCGGCAACACTCCATTCTTAAAACAGTTACCAAAAAAGATATCTGCAAAGCTCGGCGCAATTACCACGCGAAAACCATATTCTTGCAATGCCCATACCGCGTGCTCACGCGAGGAGCCACAGCCAAAATTATCTCGCGCCAAGAGCACAGAGGCGCCCTGATATTGCGGTTGGTTCAGCACAAACTCGCGATTCAGCGCACGCTCGTTCGGGGTCATACCCATCTTACCGGGATCGGTAAAGCGCCAGGCATCGAACAGATAATCGCCGAATCCCGTGCGTTTGATGGATTTCAGATATTGCTTTGGAATGATCTGATCAGTATCGACATTGGCTCGGTCGAGCGGCGCTGCAAACCCTTCCAACACTGTAAACGCTTGCATCAGCTGAGCTCCCGAACATCAACGAAGTGCCCTGCCACTGCCGCCGCTGCGGCCATCGCCGGGCTAACGAGATGGGTACGCCCACCGTAGCCTTGGCGCCCTTCAAAATTGCGATTCGAAGTTGATGCACAATGCTCGCCATTACCTAACTGATCTGGATTCATGCCCAAACACATCGAACAGCCNGCNGNTCGCCACTCAAATCCAGCGTCGATAAAAATCTGCGCTAGGCCNTCTTTTTCAGCCTGCGCCTTAACCAAGCCGGAGCCGGGAACCACCAAGGCCTGNTTAATAGTGTCGGCCACACGTCCACCGCCGATTACTGCCGCCGCTGCGCGCAGGTCTTCAATTCGAGCGTTCGTACAAGAACCGATAAAAATNCGGTCNAGCTTGATGCCGGTAATCGGTTGTTCGGGCTCCAAGCCCATGTAATCCAGTGCAAGTCGCGCAGACTCAGCCTGCACGGCATCGCTCATGGACTGCGGATCCGGCACTTGCTGATCTACCCCGCTCACCATCTCCGGCGAGGTGCCCCAAGTCACTTGAGGCGCAACCTGACTGGCATCTAATTCTAAGATTTGATCAAAATCCGCGCCGTCATCACTAACTAAGGTGCGCCAATAAGCAACCGCTTGATCCCATTGCTCGCCTTTNGGCGCAAACGGACGCCCAGCAATGTATTCGATCGTCGTATCATCCACCGCCACCAAACCCGCCCGAGCACCCGCTTCGATGGCCATATTGCACAACGTCATGCGCGCTTCCATCGACAATTCACGAATCGCCGCGCCTCGATATTCAATGGTATGCCCCGTGGCGCCGGCAGTCCCCAGACGCCCAATAATCGCCAGCACCAGATCTTTGGCGGTNACGCCTGGAGCCAACGAACCGCTGACGTTAATTGCAAAGTTCTTGGCCTTATTTTGNACAAGACATTGGGTAGCCATCACATGCTCAACCTCGGAGGTGCCAATNCCCTGAGCCAGAGCTGCAAATGCACCGTGGGTAGAGGTATGGGAGTCTCCGCAAACAATTGTCATACCGGGCAGAGTCGCGCCCTGTTCAGGGCCCACCACATGCACGATACCTTGCCGCGGATCGTTGATCTCGAACTGCTGAACACCAAACTTCTTGCAGTTTTCATCCAGCGTCACAACCTGCGCCAAGGCGATCTCATCAGTGATGCCGGCAAAACCTTTATCGCGGTCAGTGGTCGGCACATTGTGATCAGGGGTCGCAAGATTCGCGGTAACTCGCCATAACGGTCGATCGGCCAACTGCAGACCTTCAAAAGCTTGAGGCGAGGTCACCTCGTGCAACAACTGCAAGTCGATGTACAGCAGGCTATTGCCGTCTGTGCGTTGGCCAACGTCATGGGCTTGCCATATTTTGTCGTAAAGGGTTTGAGCCATGAAAAAACTCAATAATGAAAGAGACGCAGCAGTCTAAGAGCGTGCATCGCATAAGACAAATCGGATCGGCGTTATTGCCCCACCTGGCCACGATGTCGCAGCAAATGATCCATCAAAACCAGCGCAACCATCGCTTCGGCGATCGGTGTGGCGCGAATTCCAACACAGGGATCGTGTCGACCCTTGGTAATCACCTCAACCGCATTACCATCGGTATCGATCGATTGCCCCGGGGTTGTGATACTACTGGTGGGCTTTAATGCCAGGGTTGCAATGATGTCCTGCCCCGAAGAGATCCCTCCGAGCACACCACCCGCATGATTNCTCAAAAAACCCTGCTGATTCATTTCATCACGATGCTCGGTACCACGTTGACGAACAACCNTTGGNCCGTCGCCGATACCNACCGCNTTAACCGCATTAATGCCCATCAATGCNCCAGCTATGTCCGCATCGAGACGACCNAATACCGGCTCGCCNAGGCCTACGGGCACACCNGCCGCCACTACGGTCACTTCAGCACCAATAGAGTCGCCCTCACGACGCAGAGCGTCGATTAGCGCACCTATGGATTCCAACGCATCCGGATCTGCACAGAAAAACGGATTGTCATTGACAATGCCCATATCAACACATCGGGGCTGAATGTCGCCAATCGCGGACAAATAGCCGCGGATCTCCACCCCGCAGTTTTGCGCGAGGTATTTTTTCGCAACCGCGCCAGCGGCGACGCGCATGGTGGTTTCCCGAGCAGAGGAGCGGCCACCGCCACGATAATCGCGGACACCGTATTTTTTTTGGTAGGTATAGTCGGCGTGAGCCGGCCGGTAGGTGTCTTTAATCGCCGAGTAATCTTTGCTCTTTTGGTCCTCATTAAGCACCAACAGGCCAATGGGTGTGCCAGTGGTCACGCCTTCAAAGACGCCACTGAGAATTTGCACTTCATCGCTCTCACGCCGCTGGGTCGTATACTTGGACTGTCCNGGTTTACGCCGGTCTAAATCNGGCTGCAGNTCCGCCTCCGACAACTCCAATCCCGGCGGACAGCCATCTATAATNGCACCCAGAGCCCGACCGTGACTTTCACCAAACGTGGTGACACGGAACATTTCACCGATGCTGTTACCCGCCATAATTGCTCCGCACTGCCGATCGCCCTTGCTTAGTTCTTAGCCGAGCGAAGTATGAGAACCCCGCGCGGAACCTTCAAGCAAAAACACACCTTCGCCGCCATCGTAGAGTTCAGGCCACGTCAGTGGCAACCCTGCATATTTTTTACGCATGGCCTCTTCACTGGCCCCCACTTCACAGATCAATAGGCCATCTGGATCAAGCTGATCTAAGAACAAGGGCAACAACCCGTCCACCAAAGCGAGGCCGTCTTCGCCGCCTGCTAACCCTAATACCGGCTCATGTCGATACTCCGCAGGCAGCGCCGCCATGTCCGCAGCATCCACATAGGGCGGGTTGCTGATAATGAGATCCCAACCTGCTGGCAATTGAGCCAAGACCTTAAGCGCGTCGCCTGCTACTACGCTCACGCGCGCCTCTAGGGCGTGATAAGAGACATTACGACGCGCTAATTCAGCGGCTTGCGCATTCAGTTCGATTAATGTCACCTGGGCATTGGGAAAATTGTGCGCCGCAATGATGCCAAGACAGCCACAACCAGAGCAGACATCCACGACGCGAAGGACTTGGCTTGGTGCCTTGAAACGGCGACTCTGCAAACTTTGAGGCCAATCTTCAAGCAAATAACCGATAGGCGAGCGCGGAATCACTACGTCTGGCTGCAACTCAAACTCATACCCCATAAACTGACAGCGACCTAAAAANTANGCCAACGGGCGNCGCTCCNTGATGCGGCGATCGGCAATGCGCGAGATCTCGCCCGCGATCTGCGGATCAACTTCATACGCCAACTCCTGCTCATCGTCGGCACAGCCGGTAACAGTAAGCACCAAATAAACCGCTTCATCCCAAGAATTATCTGTCCCATGCCCGTAGCTCAACCCGGCCGCGTCAAAACGCTGGGCAATGTCCTGAATAAGATCACCCAGAATCAATCTACTGGCACTCCGCTCGGCCGCCAATACTGGGGATCGGCGAATTCCACATCCATACCCTCGTTAGCGCTCATCAATACGTCAATGATTTCGGCCATGTCGCGCTGCTCGAATAACAGTTGATACAGTCCTTCCACCAACGGCATATAAACATCAAGTTCGTTCTTTTTGGCGCGCACAACCCTGAGCGTATTCACTCCCTCCGCGAGCTTGCCCAAAGCTTCCGAAGCTTCATCTAAGCTCATACCGCGGGCCATTTTGTGGCCCAATTGATAGTTGCGGCTGAGCGGTGAAGAACAAGTGACCAATAGATCCCCAACCCCAGATAAACCAAGAAAAGTAAACGGATTCCCGCCCATAGAGACCGCAAACCGACTCATTTCTGCCAGCGCACGGGTAATCAGCATGCCCACGGTGTTTTGGCCAACCCCCAAACCCGCGGCCATGCCGCAAATAATCGCGTAAATATTCTTCAGTGCCCCACCCAACTCAACACCGTATAAGTCGGCGCTGACGTACACTCGCAGGCGTTCATTACGCATAACGTCTTGAACCAGTGAACAAGCGTGCGCATCCGCGCTAGCAACCACAGTGCCGGTATATTGGCCATCTGCGATTTCTTCCGCCAAATTAGGTCCAGACAACACTCCCACCCGCTGACTGGGCGTATGATCTTCAAGCAATTGGCTCATTAATCGAAAACCGTTCGCATCAATGCCCTTGGTGCCGCTGATCAGTACATCTTGAGGCCGGACATAAGGCTCTATCTGGCTGCAAACCTCACGAAAACTTTGTGAAGGCACGGTAACAAATAGCAATTCGGCTGAGGCTGCGGCAATTGCAAGGTCAGCTGTGGGATTAATACCGGCGGCCAACGGATGCCCGGGCAAATAGCGGCGGTTTTCGCGCCGCCGCGCCACCTCCTGGGCCTGCTCAACATCACGCATCCATAAATGCGTGGTGTGCCCATTGGCCGCGACAATGTTGGCGATTGCGGTACCAAAGTTACCGCCGCCAATAATCGCTACCTCCATAATGCGCTCCTGAGTGGCTTCAGCCGAGGACCCCAAGCTTGTGGCCTAAACGGCTAGAAATCCAGCCACGCTCGCGCTCAAATGCAGGCCAAACGGACCTAGAGCAAATCTAACAGCAGCCGATTAAGCCGCTCTACATAAGTCGCAGGATCTTGCAGAGAGCCACCTTCAGCCAAGCTGGCCTGATCAAACAGCACCTCGACCAACTCACCAAAACGGTCCTCATCGGCTTCATTGTCTAAACGCTGCACCAGNGGGTGGTCCGGGTTGAACTCAAAATACGGCTTACTCGCAGGCATCGCTTGGCCGTTGGCCTCCATAATGCGACGCATTTGAATGCCCATGGCATCTTCAGACAACACCAAACAAGCTGGCGAACCGGTAAGGCGCTTGCTCGGACGCACTCCGGCGACTTTGTCGTCAAGTATGGGTTTGATNCGTTCAACCAGCGGATGTTCGTCCTCTTTGCTGTCATCGTCTGCGTCTTTGTCATCATCCTCTTTAGCTTCGCCAGGCAATGTCACATCCCCTCGCATAACATCGACAAACTGGACGCCCTCGTACTCCGTGAGCATGCTCATAAGCCATTCATCGATACGATCGAAGAGGACGATGACCTCAACACCGCGCTCTTTAAAAATCTCCAGATGCGGGCTGCGGCTCGCGGTTTCAAACGTCTCCGCACACAGGTAATAGATGCTCTCCTGAGCGTCTACTTTGCGCTCCAAGTATGCATCCAAACTGACCGTCTTTTTCGCCCCGTCGTCGCTCTTGGTTGACGCAAACCGCAGCAACTTCATCAGACTTTCACGGTTGGCAAAGTCCTCCCCAGCACCCTCTTTAAGAACTTCTCCGAATTCATCCCAAAACTCTTGATATTGCTCAGGTTTTTTCTTCGCCATATCGCCCAGCATAGTCAGTACCCGCTTGGTAACCGCATTGCGAATAGAGGTAACTCGGTCGTCTTGTTGCAAGATTTCGCGGGACACATTTAAGGGTAGATCGTTAGAATCAATGACGCCTTTAACAAAGCGCAAATACAACGGCAGGAACTGCTCAGCGTCGTCCATAATAAAGACCCGCTGTACATACAATTTTAGGCCCTTGGGGGCTTCCCGATTATACAAATCAAAGGGGGCGCGCTTGGGCAGATACAGCAAACTGGTGTACTCGAGCTTGCCTTCCACCTTGTTGTGGCTCCAGTGCAGCGGCTCGTCAAAATCATGGGACACATGCTTGTAAAATTCTTTGTATTCGTCGTCTTCCACCTCAGAGCGCGAGCGCGTCCACAGCGCCTTGGCCGAGTTCACCGCCTCCAATTCCGGCTCCGCCGCCGCCTTTTCGCCGTCTTCGCTGTCTGCTCCCGGCACTTCTGCTTTCAGCATCCGCACGGGCACGCCGATATGGTCTGAATATTTACGCACAATACTGCGCAGCCGGAAATCTTCTGCGAAATCCAACGCATCATCTTTCAGATGCAAAATCACCTGAGTACCGCGCTCCAAATCGTCCGCCGCCTCAAGGGTATAGGCGTCTTCGCCGCCGGAGCGCCAAACCACCCCATCACCACCTGCAGCACTGCGGGTGCGGACCTCTACTTCATCGGCCACCATAAACGCACTGTAAAAACCCACACCAAACTGACCGATCAGCTGAGAGTCCGACTTCTGATCGCCCGTCAGATTGGCTAAAAACTCCGCCGTGCCCGATTTAGCGATGGTGCCTAGATGCGAGATCACCTCTTCGCGATTCATGCCGATGCCGTTATCGGCGATGCACAGCGTCTTGGCATCTTTATCAAACGTCACATCAATGCGCAGCTCACTGTCATCGCCATATAAATCTGGCTGCTCAAGCGCCTGAAAACGCAGTTTATCAATCGCGTCTGACGCATTCGAAATAAGCTC
>PAFJ01000021.1 GCA_002704325.1 Gammaproteobacteria bacterium
AACCAGCGACCCGCTGATTAACAGTCAGCTGCTCTACCAACTGAGCTAAGGCGGAGTGGTCATCTGAACGTGTGCTGATCAGCCCAGCGTTCGAACGAGGCGTCAGTTTAATGCTGTGTCTCACAATTGCAATACTCTCATGGCCACGCGTTTGTTGAATATCGTGCTATTCAACCTATCTGGGTGAGCGGCCTCGGCGGAAAAGTCGCTGCAGTTCTTTGGTCTCACCATCGGCTTTGACCGTGATTAATACCCGTAACTGGCCGTTATTAATGAGTTGATAACGTTCTAGCACACGCATGTCTTTGGTCGTGGACTGTATCAGCAGATCGTTTTGCTCCCAGCCAGCGTATACCGTCCATAGTCCTCGCTCACGCTCACCCCAAGTGACATCCCGGTATACGCCGGGCCAGTGCTGCACGCCCATGGAGTCGCTGCCTTGTTCAATCTTCAGCCGCTTCGCTTTCAATACTTGAAAATCCTGAGCAATAAACGCTAAACCAGATCCGCGGCTAATGCGCTGGATCTCTTCACGCACAGATTGATTGCGCCCAAGACCCCGCGATGGGCGGTTTTTCAGGCCCTCTGAGCTGTCTGAAGCGTCTACATCCAACTGCCACAGTCCCGACAAATTGGTCGGCTGGCCAGGTGTGGTTTCAAGGTTTAGCCCACCACAAGCGCCCATAATCAGTACGCCAATCACCCCCACTATCCGCCCGATCAAATGGTGCAGATGTTGGACCTTTAGCGCAGGGGTGTTGTTGATCAACATGGTTAGTCCGCGTCTAGAACGCGCTATTTCGGGCCTACGGCGCGTAAAAACTGCTGCTGGTGCTGTAACACTGAGCTGGCTTCGATGACCAGTTTGTCCATGATGTCTGCCACCGGTTGCACCTCGTCGAAGTAAGCAATGCTCTGCCCTGCCCCTGAGTGTATGAGCGGTTCAATGTCATGTTCTTCTATCGCGCCCAATAAATCGCCTACCAGCACATCTTGCATGGGCATTTTCAGCGGTTTTGGCGCGTCCTCGGCTTCCCACGCTTGACTCCAGCCGGTGCGGACCTGACGGAATGGCTTACCGCTTTCTGATCGAGTGATTACAGTATCCGCACTGCCCGCTTCTTTTAGTTTGGCCGTGTTAACCGGATGCATATGATCTTGGTGTTCGGTGGACAATAACCATGCGGTGCCCAACCACACACCCTGACCACCCATAGCCAACGCTGCGGCGATATGACGACCCGTAGCAACGCCACCCGCCACCAACACAGGCACATTACCAGCCGCATCCACAATTTGTGGCACCAATGAATACGTGCCTATAGGGCCGGTGTGCGCACCTGCGTCGTAGCCTTGAGCAACGATGATTTCTACGCCGGCCTGCAGGGCTCGGGGCACATGATGCGGGCTGCCGATTAACGCCAAGGTGGTTTTACCGCGGTCTTTGGCTTCTGCAACTACATCGGCTGGCGCACCGATACCGCAGGCCATCATGTCCACATCTGACTCCATAATCACGCGGATTTGTTCCTGCTCTATTTCTGCGGAACGAATGAACCGCGTCCGCATACCGGGCTCGCTAGCCGCGGGCACGGCATAACGATCGGTGAGTTGTTTTACAAAGTCTCTATGCTCCTGGGGTATCTCTGCTTCGATCGCGTCACGAGAATTATGAGTGGGCATACCCGGAGGCAGCACTAAATCCACACCAAAGGGTTTGTCGCCCACAAGGGCACGAATCTGACTCAGTTCTTCTTTGATCTCATGGGGAAAACGGCGGGTCGCGCCATAAACGCCATAACCACCTGCGTTAGTTATGGCGGCCACCACATGTACATCATGCGCGAATCCAAAAATCGGAACATCAATCCCCAAGCGCCCGCACACAGGTGTCCACACTCTATTCATACCGCCTCACTATAGCCTTGTGCGTTTTACTATAGCGCCAAATAAGGGCAGTCGAAATGCTGTATGGGTCTTGCCATTTATAGCCAGACTGTGCAGTGCCGAGCTCAGCGGCGACTGAGAGGCCAAATTTAGATGCTCTGCAGATCCGGTAATGCCAAACCCCCGTTCAGGCTAATTTCTTTCTTTAGCTCCAGTCTAGTCCGCCTCACTCTCCGCCGCGGATAGGCCCGCACTGGGCGCATAAGAAATCCGTTCTTTATTGGCCTTTAACACGTGTGGGCCGATGCCTCTGACCTGTGACAATTCGTCCTCGTTGCGGAAATCACCCACGCGCAGGCGGTAAGCCACAATAGCTTCAGCTCGCTGTTGCCCAACTCCAACCAGACCTTCAGCGAGCTCTTCGGCTGTTGCACTATTTAGATACACGGTTTTTGTTCGTTCTGGGCCAGCGACGTTTGAAACCTCGGCCGCCTGCAGGCTGTCACTGAATTGCGCCAATACTATGAATAAAGCTACTAGCCANCGGCGACCNGAGCCGCGATTTAAGTCGAGGATAAGCATGAAACATCTCCTGTTTTCGATATTCCATTAGCTTAGTAGTNGGACGCAGGAAACCTAGCCGCCCATTGCGCGGNGAATTGTANGCCTTTGNNTCGTTGTGTTTTAAGTATTGTCTGCGGACTGGCGGGCTAATTGCTGTTNGGCTTTATCTAAGGCTTTGCGCAAGCGTCGGTTAGCAAACCGGTATCGGACATTAAGCAAGCTGCTGTAAAGCACTCCAAGCAGAATGCCANTCACCAGAGCGGCCAANAGCCACCAGAAAATACTTAAAGTGAAGGGGGTTTGCCACACGGCNAATGTAAGGGCGACTTGTTCTTGATTGACTGCTAACGCGGCAAACAGGAANGCGGTGGCCATAGCCAGAAACAATGCGATGGATTTAAGTCCCTTCACTCTCTTTCTGANGGCCAGACGGCGCGGTTAGGCGTTTTTCTGGGTGGCGTCCACTGACGAGGGCACTGACCCTGGCTCGGTGCTGTCTGCTTGAAGCGACGCGTTGACCCGATCTCGCAGCTCTTTGCCAGGCTTGAAGTGCGGTACGTGCTTGCCCGACAAGCCCACAGACTCGCCTGTTTTCGGATTACGCCCTATTCGCGGCGCCCGATAGTGCAGTGAGAAGCTGCCAAAACCACGTATTTCTATGCGGTCTCCAGACGCTAAAGTCTGGGACATCTGTTCCAACATCGTCTTGACCGCGAACTCAACATCTTTGCTGTTGAGTTGCGCATTGGACGACCGCGCCTGAGCAGCGACGATGCGTTCAATCAATTCCGACTTGGTCATGCTGATGTCTGTCATCACCTAACCCTGCACTACGTGCCAGTTAAACCCTATTCGTCTTCGTTTTGGTTCATCTGTGCTTTGATCAGATCGCCAAGAGTTGCGGGGCCAGATCGGTCGCTCTCTTGCTTTTGATGCTCGCGCACAGCCTGACGCTCCTCTTCCACATCCTTTGCCTTGATAGATAGGCCAATGGTGCGATTTTTGCGGTCGACGTTAATGATCTTAACCTCTACTTCTTCGTCTACCGAAAGCACTGAACGTGCGTCTTCAACACGGTCGACGCTGATCTCTGAGGCCTTCATGACACCGGTCACATCTTCGGCCAACTCAATAACCACTTCTTTAACATCGGTTTCGATGACCTTACCTTTAACGATCGAGCCACGATCATTTACTGCGGTGTAGTCACTGAACGGGTCCTTGTCCAACTGCTTAATACCCAATGAGATGCGCTCGCGCTCTGGATCCACGGACAGGATAATCGTTTCAACTTCCTCGCCCTTCGAGTAGCGACGAACGGCGGTCTCGCCTGGCTCGTTCCAAGAGATATCCGATAGGTGCACCAATCCGTCGATACCACCGTCCAGACCAATGAAGATCCCGAAGTCGGTGATGGATTTGATGTTACCGGTAATCTTTTCGTTCTTAGCGTGGATGGTGCTGAACTCTTCCCAAGGGTTAGGTCGACATTGCTTAATACCCAAGGAAATACGGCGACGATCTTCGTCGATATCCAAAACCATGACTTCGGTTTCATCGCCCACGGAAACCACCTTCGATGGATGAATATTCTTGTTGGTCCAATCCATTTCAGAAACGTGCACCAAACCCTCAACACCGGATTCAATCTCAGCGAAACAGCCATAATCGGTGAGGTTGGTCACAGTGGCGGTTACTCGCGCACCCTCTGGATAGCGACGAATGATATCCACCCATGGGTCTTCACCCAGCTGCTTCATACCTAGGCTGACGCGATTCTTTTCTCGGTCGAACTTAAGAACACGCACATCAACTTCGTCGCCCACATTAACCATTTCGCTTGGATGACGAATGCGCTTCCAAGCCATGTCGGTAATGTGCAGCAAGCCATCAACGCCGCCAAGGTCAACGAATGCACCGTAGTCGGTAAGGTTCTTAACAATCCCTTTAACGTCTTGACCTTCTTGCATCGAGGCCAGCAGCGCGTCGCGTTCATGGCTGTTTTCTTCTTCGAGTACCGCGCGACGCGAGACCACGACGTTGTTACGCTTCTGGTCCAGCTTGATAACTTTAAATTCCAGCGGCTTACCTTCTAGGTGAGCAGTTTCGCGCAACGGGCGAATGTCCACCAGAGAACCGGGCAAGAAGGCACGGATGTCGTTGACGTCGACAGTGAATCCACCTTTAACCTTGCCATTGATAATACCGACAACCACTTCACTCTTTTCGCTGGCTTCTTCAAGTTGCTGCCAAGATTCCGCGCGGCGCGCTTTTTCGCGTGATAATCGGGTCTCTCCGAAGCCATCGTCGACCACTTCCATAGCGACCTTTACTTGGTCGCCTATACTCAGTGTGCATTCGCCTTCTTCGTTGAGAAATTGATTCTTTGGAATGACCCCTTCTGACTTGAGGCCTGCATGAACGATGACCCAATCGTCATCAATATCTACCACCGTGCCGGTTACGATGGACCCAGGCGCCATCTCGATGGTTTGTAAACTTTCTTCAAATAGGTCGGCAAAAGATTCGCTCATAAGTGTGGTCGGCGTAGCAGCAGGGGCGTGTCAAAACGACAATGTGCGCAGCCGTCTCTCCGTTGGTTAGTTAATGTTATGTGCACAGCGCTTTGTTCCGCGTTGCGATTATCCGCGTCATTCGGTGATTGGCCGCGAGTATTAATCACCCGCCAAGTTCCTAACCCCAATTGCAGTCGCAGTCGACTCGCGGCTATTGCAGCAAGCGCTGTTTCGCTGCCTGCANAACCGTGTTACACACCTCTTGTATTGTCATCTGGGTGCTGTCGATTAGCAGTGCGTCGCTCGCCGCTTTCAGCGGCGCTGTTACACGTTCTCTATCTCGTGCATCCCGTTCTTGGATCTGCTCGAGAAGGTCGCGCAAACTAACACTCAAACCTTTGTTTTTCAACTGGTTATAACGTCTTTCCGCCCGCGCCTGAGCGCTTGCATCAAGGAAAATCTTGAGCCCCGCATGCGGGAAAACCACCGTACCCATATCACGACCGTCTGCCACCAGGCCAGGCGCTTGGGCAAAGTTGCGCTGCAGTTCTAAAATAGCTCTNCGGACTGCAGGCAGCGCCGCAACCCGAGACGCCAATACGCCAATATCTTCGGTGCGAATTTCATCCGTTAGATCTAAGTCATTGACCCGCACCTGCCCGTCCGGGAAGGTAATGTCTAGAGATCCCGCCAAATCGCACATCGTCTGTTCGTGATCGACATCTAAACCGCGCCGCACTGCCATCGCGGCAACAATCCGGTATAACGCGCCGGAATCCAGCAGGTGCCAGCCCAGTTCCGCCGCCAGCCACGCCGCTAAGGTGCCTTTGCCGGAACCACTAGGACCATCAATAGCTAATACCGGCACTGTTTTATTCATAGTTTTCTTGGTTTTTCAGGGTTTGCTTCTCCACGGCATTGCGCAGTTGAGCTAAACCCAGTTCGCTGTCGCCGTTTTCAAGCGCCGCAATGAGTTGCTGCAGATCATCGCTAAACCGACCGGCGCTCTCGACCACTGAATCCTTATTCAAGCGCAAAATACGCCACCACAAATCTGGGTCAGCTCCAGCAATACGGGTAAAGTCGCGAAAGCCGCCGCCCGTCAGCGGTATATGCCCCGGATTTACCTGCTGCATGAAAGCGAAAGCCAGCAAATGCGGCAAATGACTCGTCACTGCTAGCGACTGATCATGCTCCTCCGGGGCCATGACCTGCACCCGGGAACCCAACTGCTGCCAAAATTCTTCGGTCTGAGCTTGCCTTTGAGCATCGCCTTCGGGNAGCGGGGTCACGACTACCGTACAGCCCTCAAACAGTTGCGCGTCTGCCGCGCTGGGACCACTTTTTTCGGAACCGCTAATGGGGTGACAGGGGACAAAATTAGTCACCGGCACTGAGGCTGCNCGTACAGCTTCTACGATGGGGGCTTTGACGCTGCCGACATCAATCACAGTGGCCGTATGATCCGCGAGTTTAAGCACCCATTCAGCGACCAAATCGCTTGGCACGCAAAGGGCGCAAAGGTCGGCATCGCTGGGTACTTCTACGGCAATATCATCGACTAAGCCCTGCGCGAGTGCATAGTTCGCTGATTGTGAATTGGGTTCGACGCCAATGATGCGCTCGACAAGGCCTCTAGCACGGACAGCGGCCGCTAACGAGCCACCGATTAACCCAACGCCGACAACCACGAGGTTGCGCACGGACATATCAGCCGGGCCCTAGCGCTGCAAGTGCCGACAAAAATCGTTCATTCTCAATAGGCAAACCGATACTCACCCGCACATGATTTGGCAACCCGTATTCCGCGATGGGCCGCACAATAACNCCCTGCCGCAACAGATCATCGAACACATCGGCACCGGCTCGACCACTGTCAAAGGCAACGAAATTACCGACCGAAGGAATAAAAGAATAACCTTGAGCTGTGAGCCCCTGTGTGACCTGAGCCATGCCGTCCTGATTCAATGCTCGACTCCGCTGCACATAGTCGTCGTCAGCTATCGCCGCCAAACCAGCCGCCATGGCCAAACCATTAACATTAAAGGGCTGCCGCGCGCGGTTGAGTAAATCGGCAAACTCGGGACTACTGACACTGTATCCGAGTCGCACCGAGGCCAGACCATAGATCTTTGAAAAAGTACGGGTAACAATAAGGTTGGGGTACTTGTCGAGCAACGTTAAGCCGTTCCCGTATAGCACTTCATCAACGTACTCAAAATATGCCTCATCCAGCACTACCCAGACCTCCGGGCGCAATTGCTGCAAGAAATTTTCTATTGCCG
Source organism: Gammaproteobacteria bacterium (assembly GCA_002704325.1). Lineage (GTDB taxonomy): Bacteria > Pseudomonadota > Gammaproteobacteria > Pseudomonadales > Azotimanducaceae > UBA4421. Next base: position 7,253 of record PAFJ01000021.1, read on the forward strand.
CTGCTGCTACCCAGGTACCGGTCGGATTGTTTGGGTTAGCCAAGAACACAACCCGTGTCCGTTCGGTCACAGCGGCAAGCATGGCGTCTAAATCGGCACCATAGTCCTTCGCCGGCACGGTCACCAAGTCACCGCCGCAACAGGTCACTGCGAGCCGGTACACCACAAAGCTGTGCTCAGCGATAATCGCTTCACTACCAGGCTGTAGCGCGACTCGCGCGATCAGGTCCAATACATCATTGGAACCATTGCCCAAGGTAATTTGCGCTGTATCCACTCGCAAATGCTCAGCAAGGGACTGTTTGAGTTCAAAACCGCTGCCGTCGGGATACCTAGGTAATTGCGCACTTGCTTCAACAACAGCGTCCAGCACTGCTTGCGAAGGACCTAAGGGATTTTCGTTGCTGGCAAGCTTAACAATGTCATTGATTCCTAGCTCTCGAGCCAACTCCTCAATGGGCTTACCCGGCTTGTAGGGCTGTAAGGCAGCTATGCGCTGATTAACGTTATCGATCATGCGGGCACCACGGTTTTTGGGTAAGAGCCAAGACACCGAACCTCCAACGCAACGTCGCCGATCGCTTCGATCACACTGGTGGCGTTGGCGTCAGACCGGTGACCGTCAAAGTCAATAAAAAAGACATAAGACCAGTCACCCGAGCGCGCTGGACGGGTTTCAATCCTCGACAAGCTGATGTCAAAACGTTGGAAAGGCTCCAGCACACGTAAAAGTGCACCCGGCTCATTGCGCACTGANACTAATATCGATGTCTTATCGCTACCGCTGGGTCCGACATTTTGATTACCCAAAACCAAAAAGCGAGTTTTGTTGTCCGAGTGGTCTTCTATGCGTGTGGACAGCATCCGCAGCTTGTAGCGGTCTGCTGCCATCTCTCCCGCTATTGCGGCCACACTTGGATCTTCTGCGGCCTGACGAGCTGCTTCAGCATTACTTGTGACCACCACTCGCGGCACGCCAGGGTAGTGCTGGTCGAGCCAACCTCGACATTGCGCCAAGCTTTGCGCATGGGAGCGAATTTCGCGGATCTCGCCCTGTGCAGATTCCAGCCGCATGAGGGCATGATGGATGGGTAATTCCACTTCGGCACAGATGCGCAACTGACTGCTCAGAAAACAATCCAGCGTATGGTTAACCATGCCTTCGGTAGAGTTTTCAACCGGCACCACACCATAGTGCACCGCCTGAGATTCGACTTCACGGAACACTTCGTCAATAGAGGCCATGGGCTGAGTGTTGGCGAAATGGCCAAATTGCTTGACTGCGGCGGCTTCCGTATAGGTACCCGCTGGTCCGAAGTACGCCACTGAGAGCGGCTGTTCCAAATTCAAACAGCAGGAAATGACTTCGCGAAACAACCCAGCCACGTCTTGGTCGGATAGCGGCCCAACATTGTCGCCCTGCAAGCGGCGCAATATCTGCGCTTCGCGCTCAGGCCGATAAAATACCTGCGCTTCCTCTGTCGGCTGACCTTGCTTGATTTCACCGACTTCTATGGCGCACTGGGCGCGCTCGTTGAACAGCTTCAATAACTGCTGATCAATAGCGTCTATCCGCTGCCGTAACGGCTTTAGCGCATCGTCATCCGTGCTCATTTTCAAATTCGCTCATGAAATCCACCAACGATTCTACCGCAGCCATGGGCACTGCATTGTAGATGCTTGCGCGCATGCCACCGACACTGCGATGGCCTTTCAGATTAAACAATCCACGCGCCTCTGCGCCACTTAAAAATGCTTTGTCTAAATCCGCCTCGGCCAGCGTAAACGGCACGTTCATGGTTGAACGCACAGCTTCGTGCACAGGCGCAGTATAGAAGTTACTGCCATCTATAGCGTCATACAGTAGCTTTGCCTTGGCTTCATTCTGATCAGCGATGGCCTGCAAACCCCCTTGGGCTTTCGCCCAAGCAAATACCAAACCTGCCAAATACCAACCATATGTCGGTGGAGTATTGGACATGGAATCTGCATCAGCCTGCGCCGCGTAATCTAAAAATGTTGGCGTTTCGGAGCGTGCGTTACCGCACAAATCTTTGCGCACAATGATCACCGTCAGTCCGGCCGGGCCAATATTTTTCTGCGCCCCAGCATAAATCAGGCCAAATCGATTCACATCTACAGGACGCGACAATATATCCGATGACATGTCAGCGACCAGAGGACAGGTGCTTTCGGGCATCTGTTTAAACTGAACCCCGCCGATGGTCTCGTTCGAACAGATGTGCAGTAACTTAGCGTTCGCCGACAACTGCCAATTTTCGGCTTCGGGAATGCGGTCATAATTAGTCTCACCACTGCTGGCGGCAATGTTAACGTTACAATACTTCCCGGCCTCCTTAATGGCCTTTTTCGACCATGCACCGGTATCAATAAAATCCATCGTATCGCCCGATACGGTCAGGTTGAGTGGAATACCGGCAAACTGCCCGGTGGCGCCGCCTTGCAAAAACAGCACATGGTAATCGTCAGAAATACTCATGAGCTCTCGCAAATCGGCCTCCGCACGGGCCGCGATCTCAACGAATATTGAACTGCGATGGCTCATTTCCATAACGGACATGCCGGTNTCCTGATAGTCGAGCATTTCCTCTGCGGCTTGCTGCAACACTTCGGTTGGCAAAGACGCCGGTCCGGCAGAAAAATTATGCGTGCGATGCACTGTTGTCTCCACGATTTTAGTTGTTAGTTAGGCAGCAAGATGCGCGGCTAGAGGTCTCTGTGAGTCCTCGGAGTTCCCGCCGCAGCAGCTAGTCGTCCGCGTCTACCAGAGGCTCACTGTTCCCTCGGTCTGCCCCGTCGTCCTGAGCAGAATCCGCATCCGCTGCGGCCGCCTGATCAAGCGTCTGCTCCGCAATGCGCTCTACGCTGTTAAGCACCTCATCATCTTTCAGATTAATCAAGCGCACACCTTGGGTATTGCGACCGACAATCGATACGCCATCCGAATCAGTACGGACTAGTGTACCGGTATTCGAAATAAGCATCAGTTCGTCGCCACTGAATACCTGTACTGCACTGACCAACTGACCATTACGTTCGCTGGTTTGCATGGCTATGACACCCTGAGCACCACGCCCACGCATGGGGAACTCGGCCAACGGCGTACGCTTGCCAAAACCATTCTTGCTGGCAGTCAACAAATAGCCCTCTGCTTCGGGGATGATCAGTGAGATGACGCGTTGCTGGGCTGCTAGGCGAATACCCCGCACACCTTTAGCGGTGCGTCCCATCGCACGAACATCTGATTCTTTAAACCGCGCAGCCTTGCCGGCACTTGAGCACAACATTACATCGCTAGTGCCATTCGTAATGGCCGCGCCAATGAGGGTATTGCCTTCTTCAAGATCCAACGCAATAAGGCCGCTTGGTCGCGGCCGCGAGAATTGCTCTAGCGGCGTTTTTTTGACGGTGCCGTTAGCGGTTGCCATGAATACAAAATGGTCGCTGGCGTATTCGGCAATAGGTAAGACCGCCGTGATTCGCTCGTCGCCACCCAATGGCAATAAATTGACCATCGGCCGGCCCTTAGCACCACGACTGCCCTGGGGAATTTGGAAAACCCGCAACCAATAAACCTTGCCTTGATTGGAAAAACACAGCAGCGAATTATGCGAATTGGTAATCACTAAATGTTCAACGAAGTCTTCGTCTTTAACTGACGTTGCCGCCTTGCCGCGGCCGCCACGCCGCTGCGCTTGGTAGGTATCCAGCGGCTGCGTTTTGGCATAGCCTTGATGAGAAATCGTGACCACCAATTCTTCTTCGGTAATCAGGTCTTCGTCAGAGAGATCCTGTTGACTGGCTATGATCTCGGTACGGCGCTCATCACCGTAGGTATCGCGAACGTCTATCAGCTCCTCTCTAACCACACTGATCAAGCGCTCATAGGAGCCAAGGATATCTAACAGGTCGGCGATTTCATCAAGCACGCCCTGATAATCCTCCATGAGCTTGCTCTGCTCCATGGCGGTTAGACGATGCAGACGTATTTCCAAAATGGCCTGGGCCTGCTCTTCGGTTAGACGGTATAGATCACCAGTAAAACCAAAGTCTTCACTCAGGGCTTCTGGTCTGCAGGCGTCACTACCAACGCGTTCAAGTAGTTCAAACAGCGCAGGCGCATGCCAACGCTTCTCCATTAACGCTTCGCGTGCATCCGCAGCCGAGGGTGAACTCTTAATTAATTCTATGACCGCGTCGATGTTCGCGAGGGCTACAGCCTGGCCCTCTAAGATATGGCCGCGCTGGCGGGCTCGACGCAGCAAGTACAAGCTACGGCGCGTCACTACCTCCTTGCGATGTTGCAAGAACGCTTCCAACATTTCCTTCAAAGTTAGCAGCTTCGGCTGGCCATCAACTAACGCCACACAGTTGATACCGAATACAGTCTGCAATTGGGTTTGCGCGTAGAGATTATTCAGCACCACTTCGCCCGATTCCCCGCGGCGCAACTCAATCACTACCCGCAGNCCATCTTTATCCGACTCGTCGCGCAATTCTGTGATGCCTTCCACGCGCTTTTCTTTTACCAGCTCGGCGATCTTCTCTATTAGCCGGGCTTTATTCAGCTGGTAAGGAATTTCTGTAATGATGATCCTGTCGCGTCCAGATTTATCGGTCTCCACATCTGCCTGGGCGCGCACATAAATCTTGCCACGGCCGGTGCGGTAAGCCTGCACAATGCCTGCACGACCGTTAATCATCGCACCCGTTGGAAAATCTGGGCCTTGGATGTGCTCCATCAGCTCATCTAAAGAAATTTCCGGTTGTTCCAACATCTGCAAACAGGCGTTGGTTACTTCGGTGAGATTGTGCGGCGGGATGTTTGTGGCCATGCCAACGGCGATACCCGAGCTGCCGTTAACCAGCAGGTTGGGCACCCGGGTGGGCAAAACTTCGGGCATGGTCAGGGTATCGTCATAATTATTGACGAAATCCACCGTATCTTTGTCTAGGTCAGCCAGCAGCTCCGAGGCCATTTTGGCCATGCGCACCTCGGTATAGCGCATCGCAGCAGGCGGGTCGGCGTCAATGGAGCCAAAGTTGCCCTGGCCGTCCACCAGCAGATAGCGCATGGAGAAATCTTGGGCCATACGCACGACCGTTTCATAGACCGCGCTGTCGCCGTGGGGGTGATACTTACCAATAACATCGCCGACCACGCGAGCCGACTTAACATAGGGGCGATTATGGGTGTTATTCAGCTCGTTCATGGCGAACAAAGCCCGTTTATGCACCGGCTTCAAGCCGTCACGCACATCCGGTAGCGCACGCCCGACGATCACGCTCATGGCGTAATCTAGGTAGGACTGCCGCAGTTCATCCTCGATATTTACCGGGGAAATATCCCGACTATCGGGGGGCAAATCAGGGGGCAACGTATCNGACATAAATCTTGATCAACGCGGTTAAAATCAGCCCAATATGTTAACACAAGCGAGGCTATTTTTCGCTTAAGAATGNCCTCCGCGCACCCACCGCTGCGGCTGCTAAAACCCCTACTCTGGCCAAGACCACGCCCGCGCAGAACGCTATACTTGACCCATGCANACCCCAGAATTTCTCCTCAGCGCGACATGGTTATTGCCCATCGCGCCGAACAATATTGCGCTTACCGACCACGGCGTTGCGGTACGCGATGGACGCATTACTGCAGTGGCACCCATCAGTGATTTGACACAGCAATTTCCTGACTGCTCGCATACGCACCTGCAAGATCAAATTTTGTNGCCGGGGCTGGTCAATGCCCATGGACACGCAGCCATGAGCTTGATGCGCGGCGTTGGCGCCGGCCTGGCTCTAAAAGAATGGCTGCAGGAGGCTATTTGGCCCTTTGAGGCCAAATATATGGANGCCCAAGCAGTGGCTCTGGGCACTGAGCTGGCCTTTGCCGAGATGCTGTTATCGGGCACGACGACGCTTGCTGACATGTATTTTTTTCCAGAAACCGTGGCGCGCGTCGCCCATCAAACCGGCATGCGCTGCCAAATTAGCGCACCGATCATCAACTTTGCCACGTCATGGAGTCGCGACGCCGACGACGCATTGCATAAAACTATGGCGTTATACGACGAGTATCGATACCACCCACTGATCAGAGTCGCGTTCGGGCCGCATAGCGCTTACAGCCTCGAGCGTAAACATCTCAATCAGATTGCCATGTATGCAGACGAGCTCGAAGCGGCGGTGCAAATTCATCTAAACGAAACCCAGCGCGAGGTGGCNCAGGCCCACGAACAACTTGGGCANGGCNATGTAGAGTTATTGAGAGATACAGGACTACTCGGGCCAAGGCTGCAGACCGTGCACATGACCCAACTGACCCCAGCAGAAATCGACATGGTCGCTGCCGCCAAAACCAGCGTGGTGCACTGCCCGACCTCGAACATGCAGCTGGCCAGCGGCACCTGTCCGGTTGCTCAATTACAATCCCAAGATGTCACAGTTGCCTTAGGCACCGATGGGGCGGCATCGAATAACACCCAAGATCTATTCGCTGAGCTGCGCTTAGCTGGATTGCTGGCAAAACATGCCAATGCCGACCCCACCCAGGGCCAGGCTAGGGATATGCTGAAAATGGCCACCTTAGATGGCGCTCGCGCCCTTGGCTTAGAACAAGACATTGGTTCACTGGAAGTGGGAAAGAGCGCCGACTTAATTGCGCTTAANACGCAACAAGCAAATATGGTTCCGGTTCACGATCCTTTCGCAAGTCTTGTGCACAATAGTAGTGGCTCGGCGGTCACCACCGTCATGATTGCCGGCAATACATTGGTCAGTGACGGACAATTGCAAAAAATCAACATCGACGAGCTGTGTCGTAAGGCCCAGCGCTGGCAACTGCAACTCAGCTAGCCTATCTACACGCTCGCCAAGCACCGCAATTCAGGAACAAATATGCAACCCGAAGCCAACGTCGACGCACCCGAAATTGAAAAATTTGATGCATTGGCCCATCGCTGGTGGGACCCAAATGGCGATTTCAAACCGCTGCACGACATCAACCCCGCTCGGCTCGAATATATAAGCCAACGCACAGATCTGAGCGCTGGCCCGACCGTTGATATCGGCTGCGGCGGCGGCATTCTGAGCGAGTCAATGGCCAGCGCCGGCAGCGCCACGCTGGGCATCGACATGGCTGGTAAAGCCCTCGGAGTAGCCAAGCTACACGCTTTAGAGGCGGGCGTTGACATTGAATATTTAGAGACAACGGCTGAGCAGCTGGCGCATAACCGCGCCGGTGAATTCCGCACAGTGACCTGTATGGAGATGCTTGAGCATGTCACTGCTTATGCAGACACCGTTAAAGCCTGCGCAGAGCTTGCACAACCTGGTGGCGATTTGTTCTTTTCCACCATCAATCGCAACCCGAAATCTTATGTGATGCTGATATTGGGTGCAGAATACATATTGAATATTTTGCCGCGCGGCACCCATGAGTACAGCAAATTCATTAAACCAAGCGAACTGGCACAAGCGTTGCGCGATGCCGGTTTGGATGTACTGGACATCCGTGGCCTGCACTACAATCCACTCACCCGCAGCTGCCGTTTAAATAAAGACACCAGTACCAATTACATCGTGCACGCGCGTAAACCTGTCTGAGAAAAGTAATGTTATGACCAATACCGCGATTGCAAACTATCCTGAGCTCAGTGCTGAGATGCCCGACTGGCCGTCGTTTCTAAGCGAAGCGCTCTCGCCTTGCTGCCTAATCGGCAAGCGCATTGTGGTCACCGGCGCGGGCGACGGCATCGGCAGTGCACTCGCCAAGTCTTTGGCCTGCTTCGGTGCTGACGTCATTTTGTTAGGTCGTACACGCAAAAAATTAGAAACGATTTTCGACTGGATTAAACAACATACCCAGACCGACCCAGTGATCGTGCCTTGCGATTTAGCACAACTGGACACTGGTACCGTAGCTGCTTTAGCTGAGTCCATCGGTAACCACTACGGCTGTTTGCACGGGCTTGTGCATAACGCGTCCATGCTGGGGCCAAAGATCCCCCTAGCGCACTATCCTGCCGACCAATGGCAAACCGTTATGCAGACGAACGTGAACGCCGTGTTCATGCTGAATCAGGGGTTGTTCGATCTACTCGACCAAGGTGATCCTAGCTGTATAGTCCATGTCTCCTCCAGCGTTGGTCTGCAAGGCCGCGCGTACTGGGGCGCGTATTCAGCATCAAAGTTCGCGCTGGAAGGCCTCAATCAAATTCTTGCTGACGAGACCGAGACCGCCGGGAAAATACGCGTTTACAGCGTTAATCCAGGCGGTACCCGCACCGCTATGCGTCGCGAGGCTTACCCATTAGAAGATCCACAGACACTTCCAATACCTGAACGCCACATGAGCCTGTTTTTATTCTTACTCGCCGGAAGTCTCGTGCCTAATCTAATCAAGCACCCCCTCCCGGCTACCGGCGCGCAGCTGGATGCGCGCTCTTGGCTGTCTTAATCAGCGTTCCGGCAACTCTGGATAAGGAACGAGGCAACTGGTTTTAGCCACTTTCGAGCGCTTCAGCCGCTGGGCGGCTTGAGAATCTGCACCTTTGGTCGGCATGCGTAACAACTTGTATAGGCGCCGCAAATCGTCCAGCTGCATAGAAGCCCAATGTCCTACGGTAAGCCATGACGGCAAAATCACCGGCCCATATCGCACTCGCTTGAGTCGACTGACTGTGGCCCCCACCGCATCAAATAAACGCCGCACCTCGCGGTTCTTACCTTCCATCAACGCGACGTGGTACCAAAAGTTATTCTCACTGCCATTGTAATAACGAATGTCGGAAAAGCGCATTTGCTCACCTTCTACCAGCACGCCGCTCAGCAATTGCCGCAATGCTTCGTCGTCGAGTTTGCGGTTAATCCGCACGGCATACTCCCTATCCATCCCCGTAGAAGGATGCATAAGCTTGTGCGCAAGTTCGCCGTCATTGGTAAGCAACAGTAAACCTGTGGTCGCCATGTCCAGTCGCCCCACAGTAATCCAACGACCCTCGCGGAGTCGCGGCAGTTGATCAAAAATTGTCGGGCGCTTCTCCGGATCACGGCGACTGCAAACCGTGCCGCCCGCTTTATTCAGCAAGAGAATTTGCGGCGCATTTGTGCGCCGATCTCCAAGTCTTTGACCATCGACTTCGAGTTGATCGGCAGCCGAAACACGCTGTCCTAGGTGCGCGAGCGTACCGTTAACGCTAACCCGACCCTCGGTAATCCAGTTTTCCATTTGGCGCCGCGAACCGAATCCCTGCGAAGCTAATACTTTCTGCAGTTTCTCACCGACGCCTTGGTCCGACTTAGAGTGCTCAGATCCCACGCTACACGTCCTGCGCCGGCGCGGTGGCTTGTTGCCCCGTGCCGTTGTGTACTGCTGTAGCCACAGGCGGCTGTTCTGCGGTCATAGTGCTCGCATCTTCATCGCTCCGCCCCGCTGTGTCGGTTATTTCAGCCGAGCCATCTGCTTCAGGGTCTGGCNTATCTTTGTCACCAGATGCTGCGTTGGCGGCAGCCTCCGCCGCCGCTTTCTCAGCTTCGATGACCGGCTCGATCATTTCACGTATTTCATCTAACGGCGGCAATTGATCCAAACTGCGCACCCCGAAGTAGTCTAAGAATGCCTTAGTTGTACCATAGATCGCCGGGCGCCCAGGGGCTTCACGCTGTCCAACAATTTTAATCCATTCACGCTCTAATAGCGTACGCATGATGTTCTGACTTACCCCAACCCCGCGGATTTGCTCAATATCACCACGCGTCACCGGCTGCTTGTAGACAATGATCGCCAATGTTTCCAGGAGCGCTCGGGTATATCGCGGCGGTTTCTCGTCCCATAACCTGCTGACCCAAGAGCTGAGATCCTGGCGCGCCTGAAATCGGTAGCCAGACGCCACTTGCACCAGTTCAATGCCTCTCTCGCTGTTATTCGCTTGCAGAGCTTTGAGCACCTGACGAATCTTTTTACGACCTTCTTCCGCGCCCAGCTCACCATCGCGAAACAACTTGAACAATCCATCCACCGTCACCGGACCCTCAGCCGCAAGCAGCGCAGCTTCGATGATCTGCGCGACTTTTTCCGCCGCCAATTCTTCAATTTCTGTGCTCATTACACGTCCCCCTCAGTCGACCCATCCTGACCGGAATATTGCGCATCAATCGCCGCGAAGTCGGCTAAGGGTCCGCCTTGCACAGCCCCGGTGCCCGCGCGGACATGTATGGGTGCGAAGGCCTCCGCTTGCTGGAATTCAAGTAACGATTCACGAACCAATTCCATAATCGCTAAGAAAGTAACGACCACACCAAGACGCCCTTCTTCCGCGGCAAATAACTCCTGGAATGGCACAAAGTCGCTGCTGAGCTTCACTCGATTGAGTATATTGCCCATACGCTCCCGCACCGACAACGGCTCTAATTGGATTTCATGTTCAGTAAACATTTCGGCGCGACGCAATACGTGAGCCATAGCCAACAAGACCTCACGAAAATCCACCTCAGGATCTGCATGCTGACGCACAAGTTGAGGTTTATTCGCTGCCGCAACGAATAACTCCCGCTCCACCCGGGGTACTTCATCAAGTCGTTCCGCACCTGTCTTAATCTGTTCGTATTCCTGCAAACGACGAATCAATTCCGCCCGCGGATCGTCTTCTTCGTCATCCGCGTCTGGCCGCGGCAATAACATCCGCGATTTAATTTCCGCCAACATCGCGGCCATAAGCAGATACTCACCGGCCAATTCCAGCTCTAGAGCCTGCATCAAGTCGATGTATTCCATGTACTGGGCTGTGATAACCGCCACTTTCACATCCAAGATGTTTAGGTTCTGCCGCCGAATCAAGTACAGCAGCAGGTCTAGGGGGCCCTCGAACGTGTCTAAGAACACTTCCAATGCCTCAGGAGGAATGTACAAATCCGTGGGCAATTGTTTGAACGACTCACCGGCAACCCAAGCGATGGTCTCTTGATCTTCTTGCCTCGCCTGACTTAGATGGCTCGGGGTTACTGCGTCTTCATGCGCTTCAGTTTCGATCTCTGCTTCCATGCTAGTGCTCCCGCGCTAGTGTTTTCGCATCGTAGGTAAAGGCCCTACAGATTTAGCGATGGCTGATGCCAATCGCTTCGCGCACATCGTCTAGAGTTTCCCGAGCAATGCTACGGGCCTTTTCTGATCCTTCCTGAATGATCGTATTCACCAGATCCGGGTCTTCATCAAATTGCTGTGCGCGCTGGCGAATGATTTCCTGCTCTGCATTAACACTGCCAATCAAAGGTCCCTTGCAATCTATGCATCCCATCGAGGCGCTACGGCAACCTTGGGCCGCCCACTGCAGCGTCGCCTCATCTGAATAAACCTGATGCAGGCCGAACACTGGACACCGTTCAGGGTCGCCCGGATCTGTTTTGCGGACCCGCGCAGGGTCCGTTTGCATCGTGCGAATTTTCTGCTCCACAGTGTCTGGCGCTTCACGCAGAGATATAAAGTTATTGTAGGACTTGGACATCTTTTCCCCGTCCAATCCGGGCATTTTCGGCTGCTCAGCAAGCAGCGACTGCGGTTCCGGCAGGATGATGCGGCCATTGCCTTCTAAGTAACCAAACAAGCGTTCGGTATCGCCAATAGACAGGTTTTGTTGCTCCGCCAGCAATGCGCGCGCACGCTCGAGCGCCTCGGCATCACCGCGCTCAACAAACTCGCGGCGTAAATTCACATACAGCCGCGCCGCCTTCTTGCCCATCTTCTTAATCGCCGCCTCGGCATGCTCTTCGAATCCTGGTTCACGCCCGTACACATGGTTGAAGCGCCGCGCCACCTCACGAGTCAGTTCAACGTGAGCAACTTGATCTGCCCCCACGGGGACCCAACCGGCACGATAAATCAAAATGTCTGCCGCTTGCAGCAAGGGGTAGCCGAGAAACCCATAGGTGGCTAAGTCTCTATCCGACAGTTTCTGCTGCTGATCTTTGTACGACGGCACCCGTTCCAACCACGACAGCGGCGTAATCATAGATAACAGCAAATGCAGCTCTGCGTGTTCAGGTACGCGGCTTTGCACAAACACGGTTGCTGCACCGGGGTTTACCCCGGCAGCCAACCAATCCACTACGGTGTCGTAAGTGAACTGCTCGATACTCTCGGAATGCTCATAATTAGTGGTCAGGGCGTGATAGTCCGCGACAAAAAAGTAGCACTCGTACTCATGCTGGAGGCGCACCCAATTATTTAATACACCGTGGAGGTGGCCTAAATGCAAGCGGCCTGTCGGTCGCATTCCAGAAAGAACCCTTTGATTCGAATCGTTGCTGCTCAAGCGAGCGCCCTAAACAAAAATAACTCGCCCATTATAGGGGCAGGTGCCATTGGATGGCAGAATTTTCCGCAATTGATGGCCCGCTAAATACGACTAAACCAACTCGCCGATCCCTTGGCGCACGATCTCTACCTCTCCTTGGGTCAAATCCACTACCGTCGAAGGCTCGATGCCACAAGGCCCGCTGTCCAACACGACCGCGATCTGCTTGTTCAGCCGTGTCGCAATTTCATCGCCCTCTTGCAAACAAGTCTCATCGTCGGGAAGCCNNAGGGTGCTGGTCAACATTGGCTCCTGCAGCGCTTCGAGCAGCCCCTGGGCTACTGGATGATCAGGGATATGCAGCCCGATGGTGCGTTTCTTCGGGTGCACTAATCGTTTCGGCACCTCCTTACTGGCTGGCAATATGAAGGTAAACGGTCCAGGTGTATTGCGCTTGAGCAACCGATAATCAGCATTCCCAACCCGCGCGTAGGTACTTAGCTCGCTAAGATCCCGGCAAGCCAAAGTAAATTGATGATTTTTTTCGAGTTGCCGCAGTTGTATGAGTCTCTCCATCGCAGCCTTATCCCCCACATGGCAGGCGATCGCATAGGTCGTATCACTAGGATAGGCAACCAATTCGCCTTGATGCAGCGCTCGGGCTGCAACTTTTAGTAGGCGCATTTGAGGATGGGTAGGATGAAGGTCTAATCGTTGGGTCATGGTCTCTCCGTCGCAGGGTCTTGGGTGAACGCTCGCGCAAATTCCTCTACCATGCGCTATCACATTGGGATCAACTTAATGCAACAACTTATCGACTACGCCGCGGTCCTGGCCTTTCTTATCGCATATTTTGTCAGCGGCGACATCTTTATTGCTACCGCAGTTCTAATGATCGGCGTCTCGCTGCAGCTCTTGGCATACAAACTCCTCGGCAAACCCATTGGTAACGAGCTAAAAGTCACATTCTGGGCAAGCATGGTACTAGGCGGCCTTACCCTGATCGTGGGCGACGAGGCCTTCATACAATGGAAGCCGACCCTCGTTTACAGTTTTTTTGCGACCGCCTTGTTGGGATTCATGTGGTTCAAAAAAATATTTTTGCTGGAAAAACTGTTGGGCAAGGCGATGTCATTAAGCGACACCAACTGGACCCGTCTGACCTACGGCTGGTCGATAGCATTCCTTGGCTGTGCTGGATTGAACTTATGGGTGGCGGAAAATTTTTCTATGGACGTTTGGGTCACATTCAAATTTGCCGGCCTCATGGGCCTGCAATTGATATTTATTGTTCTGACCGTCGGCTACCTGCTCGCTTCCGGGGCCTTAGCAGATACAGCATTAGACCAACCAGACCCCAAAGATTCGTGAGAATAGCGCATGACTGTACTGAGCGTTAACCTAAATAAAATCGCACTGCTGCGAAACTCCCGCGAAGGGCAGCGTCCCAGCGTTATTGAGTTTGCTCGATTGGCGATTGCTGCAGGCGCCAGAGGTATTACCGTTCATCCGCGCCCCGACCAACGCCATATTCGGGTCAGCGATGTGCCTGCATTAGCGACACTATTGCGGCAAGAATATCCTCACATTGAATTCAATATCGAAGGCAACCCACAGGCCGCAGCCAACAACACCGGCTATCCAGGCTTTATTGAACTGGTCGCAGCGGCCCAGCCGACCCAAGCGACTTTGGTTCCTGATAGTGACGACCAACTTACCTCGGATCACGGCTGGGATTTGTCGGTGGAACAGTCCCGGTTGCGCGCAGACATCAGTCAGTGCAAACAAGCGGGCGCCCGAGTCAGCCTGTTCATGGATCCAATCGCAGAGCACATGGCCGCCGCCGCTGATTACGGCGCCGATCGCGTCGAGTTTTATACTGGCCCTTATGCCCATTTGTATTGGCAGTACGGGCCAGATGATGCACGTACGCAAGCGAGCTATGCGGCCTTCNNNGACGCGGCAGAGGCCGCNCTAAAAGTCGGTTTAGGTGTCAACGCAGGTCATGATCTCGATCAACAAAACCTTCCACTATTTACTGGTTTGCCNGGCCTTGCAGAAGTTTCAATTGGCCACGCAATTATTTGTGAGGCGCTAGCGAGCGGGTTCAGTAAAACTATCGCTGCCTATGTCAGCATTCTCAATAGCCCGAAGAGGAACGAACAATGAGCCTAGTGACGCCGGTCAACGCCACAATGAGACACGTCGCACTGCTGNTCGTGTGCTTGCTTACTTTCCACGGCATCGCCCACGCTCAGGAAAATCCCCGTGTCAGCTTGGTAACCAACAAGGGCGCCATTGAACTTGAATTGCTGCCTAAGTTTGCCCCGAAACACGTCGCGAATTTCTTGTCATTAGTCGAAGAAGAATTTTACGTAGGTTTAGTTTTTCATCGCGTGATTCCTAATTTCATGATTCAGACCGGCGGCTACGATAGCGATCTAAACTACAAAGAAAGCGAGCGACGAGTAGAAAACGAATCGTTCAATGGTTTACGCAACAAGCGCTTCACCCTTGCGATGGCTCGCTTAAACGACCCAGATTCCGCAGACACCCAGTTCTTTATCAACGTTCGAGATAATCCGCATCTTGATCCGCAACAGGGGCAAGCGGGCTACACCGTATTTGGAAAAGTGGTTGACGGCCTCGAGGTCATTGAAAATATTGAACTCACGGATACCCATCTGCGCATGGGCATGGTCGCGGTACCCGAAGAAGCAATCGTTATTGTCGCTACAAAATTGCTTTAAATCCCGCCAGCATCCTGCGCAGACGCCCATCTNCCGACCGATTGAGTTACAATCGNTTTTTTCACCAAACAGTTAATCTCTATGCGTACATTTCTTATCGCCTTAGCCAGCGCCCTCCTGCTCACCTATATNGTTGTGGAGGCCATGAGCAAGTTTTTTCCAAACCAAGACAACTATCTGGCACTTGCGGCGGCGGTAGCNGCGGCTCTGTTGATTAATGGCATNTTTAACGCTCGGCTCGCGACTTCTGATTCTGGCACCAAACGGCGGAGCAGTGGGCCCAAAAACGGCAATCGCAATTCACCCGGCAACCGCGCCAGCAAAGGTCGCCGCAACAATGACGAAAAACGCGAACGGAATAATGCCAATAATAACGGCAGGGGTGACATAAAAGGCGCGCCAAAGGCAGAACCGGCCAGCAAGCGTAAAAGCACCCCAGCCAGCGGACCTAGCGAAAACGGCACGGTGAAGTGGTTCAACCGCACAAAGGGCTATGGATTTATCGTACGAGAGTCTGGCGAAGAAATCTTCGTACATCAGCGCTGTATTATTGGCACCAGCGAAGGCCAACGCGCCAACCTAAGGGACGGNCAGGCCGTCTCCTTTGTCGTCGTCAATCACGACAAGGGAGTGCAGGCTGATCAGGTGCAGGCCCTCGACTAGCCTGAACGGTATCTTATGCATATAAAAGCGCTCCTTACNCAGCATATTGAAGCTGCCTTTGCTGAACTGAGCCTGCAAGGTCCTGCACTCATTCAAGCCGCCAGTCGTCCTGAATTTGGCGACTACCAAGCCAATGGCGTAATGGCAGCAGCCAAACGAGCGGGCCTTAACCCTCGCGACGTTGCCGCTGAGGTGATTGCAAAATTGAGCGAGGATTCCGATTTTTCAGCCATGGTTGATGGCATGACAGTGGCAGGNCCNGGGTTTATTAACCTCACTCTCGCGGCNAGTTTCATAGCGCCTTGTATGAACGCTGCTCTCGACAAATGTCAGACCGCCCANACTGTAGTGGTTGATTATTCCGCGCCNAACTTGGCGAAAGAGATGCATGTCGGTCATCTGCGCACCACAATCATTGGCGACAGCGTTGTTCGAGTCCTCGAGGCATTAGGCCATGACGTTATTCGCCAGAATCATGTCGGCGATTGGGGTACTCAATTCGGCATGCTGCTCACCTATCTAGACGACTCAGGAAACGCGTCGGACNAATTGGCCGATTTAGAGAATTTTTACCGCGCTTCTAAACAGCGCTTTGACGACGATGAGGATTTTCGCGAGCGCAGCCGCAGCGCAGTGGTGGGTCTGCAATCGGGCGATGCCGCCGCGCTAGAACAGTGGCGACGGTTTATCGATGTGTCCATGTCACACTGTCAGGGCATATATGATCGATTGGGCATAACACTAAGCGCCGATGACATCATGGGTGAAAGCGCTTACAACGATGACCTTGCCGACATCATTAGTGCTCTGGATAGCGCGGGTTTGCTGCAACAATCTGCAGGCGCAGATTGTGTATTCTTAGATCAATTTAAAAACAAAGAGGGCGAGATCCAACCGGTGATCGTACGCAAATCTGATGGTGGTTATCTTTACGCCACCACGGACCTAGCCGCCATATCGCACCGCGCAAAGCGGTTATTAGCTGACCGTGTGCTGTACTTTGTGGACGCGCGACAGTCACTACATTTCAAGCAAATCTTCGCTGTGGCTCGAGCCGCGGGTTTCGCTCCGGAGACTTTGCGACTTGAACACCTCCCTTTTGGAACCATGCTGGGCAAAGACGGCAAACCTTTTAAAACACGCCAAGGCGGCATCATTAAACTTGCCGATTTATTGGATGAAGCGGAACGCCGCGCTGCCGCATTGGTGCGCGAAAAAAATCCGGACATTGACTCAGAGCAGCTGTCCCAGCTAGCTCAAGTTATCGGACTAGGCGCAGTAAAGTATTCTGACCTGTCCAAAAATCGAACCAGCGATTATGTCTTTGACTGGGACCAAATGCTCAGTTTTGACGGCAATACCGCCCCTTATTTGCAATACGCTTACAGTCGGATTCGAAGCGTATTACGCAAATCCAAGGTAAATCCGGCGCAATTACCCAATGAAGCGATCGCGGAGGAAGAACCCGAACGACGTTTAGCCGTGAGCATTGCCGGTTTCAATGATGTGCTGCAACAAGTGGCTGATGAGGGATACCCACACTATCTTTGTGCATATCTCTACGAATTGGCAACGCGCTTCACCACCTTTTACGAACAATGCCCAATTCTCAGCAGTGACGAAGCCCAAAAAACTCGACGTCTGGTGCTCGCTAACAGCACCGGTATCACACTGCAAAAAGGTTTGAATTTATTAGGCATCGATGTGGTCGAGCAAATGTGAGCGCGCNTGCGATGTTTCAATTGCTGATCTCGAGTGATGAGCTGGCACAACTCACAGAGACCGTACAAATATTGGACTGTCGGGCCAAACTTGGCGATCCAAGCTGGGGCGCCACGGCATTTGAACAAGGNCACATCGCCGGGGCCCACTATGTCGATCTGGATACTGAGCTTGCTGTGGCACCAAATCAGCATGGCCGACACCCGCTGCCATCACAGCAACAGTGGCTCAATCAGGTGCGCGCCCTAGGCTTACGTAACGACGCGCAAATTGTTGTTTACGATGACGCCGGCGGCAGTTTCGCCGCGCGCGCGTGGTGGATGCTACGCTGGTTGGGCCATGAAAATGTCGCTGTGCTTGACGGTGGCTTGGCCCAGTGGACACAGCCACTGCAGACCGGCAAGGCCGCACCGCCCCAGCCCAGCGCCTTTGCTATTCATCCGCCTTTAACTCGTCTCTACAGCAGCGAGCAGATANTGACCGCGATACAGCAACCCATCGATGCGCGACCCCAACTGGTCGACGCGCGAAGCCGTGAGCGCTTTGCCGGCAAAGAGGAGCCGATCGATCCTGTGGCCGGGCACATTGTCGGCGCAATCTGCTTGCCCTTTATCGAGAATCTCGAAGCCAACGGCAAATTCAAATCGCCGACCGCATTGGCGGCCCGGTTTGCCCATATCAGCGAAATCAACGATGTCGTGTGTTATTGCGGTTCTGGGGTAACTGCCACCCATAATATTCTTGCTGCGCGNATCGCCGGTCTGCCTGAGCCNGCNCTTTACGCCGATTCNTGGAGTGGTTGGATTACCGATCCCCAAAGACCTTACGAAACCCTCAACGATTCGTGAACACCGAGCGCATCGAACCAGCGCTTTTGGAATGGCATGGCGACCAACCTTTTGCCGCGCTTTATGACGATATTTATTACAGTGATGATGGACTTGAGGAATTCCAACGAGTGTTTCTGCAACCCAGTTCATTATTGCAGCGAGACGATTTATCCGAGTGTCTGCACGTCGCCGAACTAGGTTTTGGTACCGGCTTAAATTTTGCTCTGTGTGCCGAGGCGGTACTGGAGCACACGCAACGGCGCTTACACTACATNGCCTTTGAAGCCCANCCATTGGCGGCAGCGGACTGGGTTCGGCTTGCCAAAAGACGGCCGCAACCCCTNTTTNAAGANCTCGCTAAGNTTGCGCCACCACTTCTTACCGGCTGGCATCGGCGTCGCTTCGCGAACGGCCGCATTCAACTGAGCGTTTATCACGGCGACATCTTACCCGGCCTGCAAGACCTCAATACTCGCCAACGACAACCTATCGACGCCTGGTTTCTTGACGGCTTCGACCCACGTAAAAACCCGGCGATGTGGCTACCCGAGGTGTTTGCCGCGATTGCCGACCGCTCGATTTCAGGCACTCGCGTGTGCACCTTTACAGCCTCCGGCCATGTGCGGCGTGGACTTGAAGAAGTCGGTTTTGATATGCGCAGAGTAGATCAAAGGCCACGTAAACGAGAGAGTCTCGCCGGTATTTTCAGCGCAACGTCCCCAGCTAGAAGGCCAACATATCCGAACCAAATACGCATTTTTGGCGCTGGAATCGCCGGGTGCTCAGTGGCTCGCGAACTAGCAGACCAAGGAATCGATGTTGAACTTTTCGATCCCAGCGGCGTCGCAAACGGCGGTTCGCGCATGCGGGCGAGCGCGCTGCATTGTCGACTGCTGGGCGATCTTAGCGCCACCGCCGAATTTCGTGCTCGGGCCTACCATCACGCACAGCCGCTTTTGAGCACCAATCCTGCCGCTCAACCCATTGCAGCGGTGCAATTGGCAACAAGCGCCAAAGAAGAGGACAAGCAACGTCGCATTGCTCAGGTCTATGGCGATCCTCAAAACACTTGGTTGCGCTTTTTAGCCGCACAAAGCGTATTGGACGAGCTCGGCTTAAAAGCTCGTTCCGCTCTGTTGTTCAACAATTCAGCAATCATCAACTTACCGCATCTCTGCTCTCAATTGCTTGACCATCCGCGAATTCAACTTGTGCAAATGCCGGGACAGGGCCAACCAGATGTGATCGCCTGCGCNAGCTTGAGCAAACGGATGGCACCACAAACGCCATTAGAAATCGGCGATGTATTTGGCCAGCTAAATTGGATCGTGCCGCCCACTGCAGGCACCGGCGGACAGCTCAATGTCGCCATAGTGGGCAACGGCTATGTATTGCCCAGCTCTGACCATTGGGTAATCGGTAGCACTTATGAACAATCGCCCTGGGAAGCAGATACCGCCGCTGCCCACAACATCACCAGCAATAGGGCTTTTCTCGGCACAGAAGCGATCCGCTCAATTCGTTATCAACGCGCAGCACGCTGCGTTTCGAGCGACCGAGACCCTGTCATTGGTAAGGTTGACGACGGCGTTTGGATCACTACTGCGCACGGCTCCATGGGCAGCAGCAGTGCGCCATTTGCTGCCAGCATNATTGCCAGTGAGGTGCTGGGCTGGATCGCTCCGGTTTCCTCGCGGGCGCTAAAAAGTGTCGCTCCAGAGCGCTTTATCGCGCGTCAAGCGCGTCGGGGTATAAAAAAAGTCGGCGCCTAGTGATCGATTACGCGNACGTTNATCACACTTTCTATCTGGGCGATGGCANNAATCAAACCTTGGTCAGGCGCTTCCGATAAATCAATTAAGTTATACGCGATACCATCACGACTCTTGTTTACAAGATCTATAACATTAATGTTTCGCTCGGCCAGTACCGCGGTCATTTGCCCCANCATNCCTGGAACATTCTCATTGCTCACAGCCAATCGATAGCCTTCATAGGCTTCAGACACCACCGCTGGAAAGTTCACAGAATTAACAATGCTGCCACTTTCAAGAAAACGCCGTAATTGGTCGGCCGCCATGACCGCGCAGTTTTCTTCCGCCTCCTCGGTGCTCGCGCCTAAATGCGGGGTGAGCAAAACTCTATCGTGCTCCAACAAGCCCGGGACTGGGAAATCCGCCACATAACGGGCAACTTGGCCACTTTCCAACGCCGCAGCCAAAGCCGTCGCGTCGACAATAGGTTGCCTCGCGAAATTTAATAACACACTCCCTGGTTTGAAGGCGCGCAAGCTTTCTTCGTTAATCAAACCCTCGGTCGCCGGCAACAACGGCACGTGCAACGTAACGTAATCAGCCTTTGCAAACAGCGACGGTAAATTTTGCATGCGCTCTACTTCGGCAGGAATGCGCCAAGCTGCATCGACTGACAATGCCGGGTCGTAGCCAACAACATTCATCCCTAAATCAAGAGCGGCTCTGGCGACCATTGAACCGATCGCACCAAGTCCTACCACACCCAAAGTTTTACCTACTAACTCACGGCCTTTGAAGCGTTTCTTTTCCGCTTCCACCAGCTTATTCAACTCNCCTTCGTCCTGCACAGNTGCCAANGANCGCACATAGTTAATGCCGCCAAAAACGTCTCTGGAAGCAAGCAACAACCCGGTAAGCACCAGTTCCTTGACCGAGTTGGCGTTGGCACCCGGCGTATTGAACACAACAATACCGCGCTCGCTGCATTGCGCGACGGGTACATTATTTGTTCCAGCACCGGCGCGCGCGATTGCTCGCAATCCCGATGACAACTCATCAACGCCCAACTTATGACTGCGCAACAACACAGCATCCGCCGTATCGACCTCGGCACCTACGCTGTAGAGATCTGCAGGAAAGCGCTCCAGACCTATGGGAGCAATCGCGTTGTATGTTTTGATTTTGTACATAAAGAGAACCGGAGTGTTGCGGGGAGCGGCGACGTTAGGGGCCGGTCGCTGAGTTGTCAAGAACGCGGGCTGCGCCATGCATAGAATTCAGGTCAGGGCTTCAATTTCGTCAACTAGCAAGTCAATAGTGGGCAAACGCTGAAATTCAGTTAATCGGGCAAGATACCTTGCTTGGTTCTCTTCTAAAACGCTCAGGGCTTCGCACAAGCTCTGCGGGGTCAACACCGATTCTGGCAACACTTCGCTGTAACCTTGAGACTGAGCATAGTCAGCGTTTGCAATTTGATCGCCGCGAGAAGCCTTGGCGGACAGCGGCACCAACAAATTCAATTTTGCCAAAGACAGCAGTTCGAATAACGCATTGGCACCTGCCCGAGAGATTACGACGTCGGCTGCGCTGAGGAGATCGCCCCAACCTTCCGATATGTACTCAAACTCTAGATAACCAGACTGCGCTGCACCGCTAATTTTGCCCGCGCCACAGATATGGACCACCGCATAATCCCGCAACAATACGGGTAATGCCGCGCGCACTACCTGATTGAGGCGATCCGCACCTAAACTACCGCCTGTAATCAAGAGGATTTTTTTATCCTCAAGCGCCANGGCCCGCCGACCCTTGGAGCCATCACCCGCCAACAGCTCGGGCCTGATCGGGGTGCCAGTATGCACAATCCGACCAGCAAATTTAGGTAATGCGGTCTCGGCAAAGCTTATGCAGAATGTCTCGACAAACGGTGACGCCAGTCTATTGGCCAGCCCTGGCGTCAGATCTGATTCGTGAGCAAGAACCGGTACCCGCAACAACCAAGCAGCGAATACAAGTGGAAGGGAAACAAAACCACCTTTCGAAAAAACCACCTCAGGTTTGATCCGCTGCAGCAAGAATAACGACTCAATTACAGCCCAGGCGATACGCCCTAGGTCGGTAATGTTTTGCCAATCCAAGTAGCGCCGCAACTTCCCCGCCGCGATACCATGAAACGTGACCGCTCGGTCTTGCAGCAATTTTTCTTCAAACCCACTGCGCGTGCCTACAAAGTGCACTGACCATTGCCTAATCAATAGTTGATCAATCACGGGCAATGCAGGCACGACATGACCAGCACTGCCGCCACCCACCACCACAATAACGCGCGACTCACGCTGCCCTAGGTTTGGCTCCAAGGCCATACTAATATCCCAACACTTGCTTGAGCAGAGGGACAGTGAGCAACCGCTGATGCCTGAGCGTAGCCTCATCGAGCCGTTCTAGATCTCGGACTAAAGTCGATAAATCACGCGGGCCACGCCGCAACCAATACTCCAATACAGCCTCTGGCAGATCGTAGCCTTTAGCCTGTGCACGCAAGGTCAATACTTCCGCCTTACCCTGATCGCACAGAGGTACAAGTGAAAAATGTGCCAAACCACGCATACGCGAGTTCAAGTCCGGCAAAGCAAATTCAACCCCCAGTGCCGATTGTTCATGACTCACAAGCATTTCGCCTGCTGCAGCATGAAGACTTTGATAAATCGACATCAACGCCTCCTCTTGCTGTTCAGTCGTTTGCAGCTTGCCTAAATTGTCTATCGCGATCAGCGCATTACTGCCGAACGGCATATTCATTGCCCGTTTAAGCTGCACGCCGTACGTCTGTTGAGGTAACTTACAGTCTAGGTAAATCACCTGACGCCCCAATTGGGTCGCAGCATAGCAATGCGCTTGCAACAAATGGGTGCGGCCACTGGATCGCCTACCACTGACCCAGATACCGCGAAACCCTTCTTTTGACGAGCCCAAAAACTCGACCAATTCAACGTTATCGCCCACCACAAAATTGTCCATTGTGGGACGATAGGCGTTGTCAATGGGCAACGTAAATTGCGTGCTCAAGATCCGCTACTGCCTTCCTGAGCAGCCCTAGCTAGCTTGCGCAAGTTTAGTTCGNGCCGTGTCCGCCCACTCCAAACCACGANGTAGTGAAGGCCTGAGGTTGTACCAAGAATNGCCAATANCCATAAGCAATANGGGTCGACCCATTGCTCGGTAGTGCGGCCCAAGTATTCGCCCACTTGCGCCAGCACCGGGAGCTGCACCGAGGCGTCGGGCAACAAATACAACATGATTAGAATCAGGGTGATCACCTGCATAGCCGTATTAGCTTTGCTGACTAAACTNGGTTTTATTTCAAACGAACCGAAGGTGAATCGATAAAGTGATCCACCTATGAGGATGATCAAGTCACGGCCAATCGTCAGGACCGCCAGCCAGAAGGGTATGTAGCCCTGAAAAGTAAAAACGATAAATGTTGCCGCGACCAAGATTTTATCGGCGAGCGGATCAAGAATAGAACCCAAGTGCGACTGCCAATGATAGTGTCGCGCTAAAGCGCCATCGACGCCATCAGATATTCCCGCAACCGCCATAAGCGCCAAAGCCAGTGCGATTTCGCCGTGCCAAAGAAACCAAGCGGTGGGCACGACTAAAAACATGCGTAAAATCGACAACACATTAGGCAAATAATGCATCAGTCTCGCCACAGCAAACTTGGCACTAGAGAGTGGTCTTCAGCAGCCTGTGCGGAAAACCGACCATCGCGGGTCAGCAGCGACAACAATAGCTTCTCGCTTGCCGCAGTGCTGACATTCAGGGCTATTCTGCCATCAATGATGGACGCTACGGTGACCGCTTCAACAAACTCAAATTGACGAAAATAATTCATCATTCGAGCGTATTGTCCTATTTCGCTTACCTCTCCCACATGCAGCAAATGGTCAAACTGGTCGCCGGAAAAGACAGTCATCGCCGGCGCAAAATAGGCGGTCGCCAACTCCGTTGCCACATTTGCCACCTGCTGGGCCGTCAACGCCGAAAAATTGCTTGTGACAGGCACTAAATCTTCCGCGAAAGCGATCTGCCAATCGCCACTGTAAAGGGTCTGCTCGCCAACACGTTGAGCACGCATTCGACCCACTATGAGCTGATTGATTCCATAGCGATCGGTTGCATTAATGAGCGTCGGTAGAAAGTTGCCCCAGACAATACCTGGCGAAACCTGCAGATTGTCTTGCAGGTCAAGCAACGGCAACGCCAAAGGCAAGCCACGCTGACGCGCTTTGCGTCGCAGCGCCTGAGCCAGTTCCAGCGGGCTACCATCATGCAATAACGACCGCTGACCATCTTGCTCCACCACCATCCAAGCCATGCTTAAGGGCCGACCGGACCACCAGATGGGCAGCCGGGCCTTGCGCACCAACTCCAAAATCGCTTGTTCCTGAAACGTAACTTTAAGAGCCAGCGCCCGAGCGCCATCCACAGGGTCCCCATTATCTGAACGAACAAATACATATTCGCTATAAAATCGATCCGGCCGTGCTAAGGCATCGTTTACCTGTTGATTGCGGGGAATCGTGGCCAATCCAGTGACTCGTGACAACACTTGGAGCAGCGCCCGGCCCGCCGCCACCTGACGATTGCGGTCACTTTGATCGTCTACTGACTCTTGTACCGTATAAAGTTGTTCATCGCTTATCGCTGCCGCGACAAGGATAGGCAAAGATAGCAGCCCGCAAAGGAGCGCACTGAGACTGCGCTTAACAACAATACTACGGGCGAGTTGCGTCATAAACTCCACGAAATTTGGCTGGCCAGATCGCAGTGTAGCTAATTCCAACAACTATTGAGAACACCATCTGACATTCAAATAAAGTGGCTCGTATTCACGCACCGCCCTCGCCCCTGTACACTGCACAACAAAATCAATGAGATCAGGTCGTGTCTGAATCTAATTCACCTCAAGGCGAACCCGGACTAACGTACAAACAAGCCGGCGTGGATATCGAAGCCGGCGCCGATTTGATTCGACGCATCGCGCCAGCAGCCAAGGCAACTAGGCGTGCCGAACTGCTGGGCGGGCTTGGCGGCTTTGCCGCCATGGCCGAATTACCGAGCGGCTACAAACAACCCATACTCGTGACCGGCACCGATGGCGTCGGCACCAAGCTAAAGCTTGCCATTGACTATGCGCGTCATGACGGCGTGGGCCAAGACCTTGTTGCTATGTGTGCTAACGACGTGTTGGTGACCGGCGCTGAGGCGTTTTTATTTCTTGACTACTACGCTACCGGCAAGCTCGACGTCGATATTGCAGAACGAGTCATCAAGGGCATAGCAAAAGGCTGCGAGCTGGCGGGCTGCGCACTGGCCGGTGGTGAGACCGCAGAGATGCCCGGCTTTTACAACGAGGGCGAATACGACCTTGCCGGCTTTTGTATCGGCGTTGTTGAGAAAAGCAGAATAATTGACGGTAGCCAAATTAAAGCAGGTAACAAAATTATCGGGTTACCGAGCAGCGGACCTCATAGCAATGGGTATTCTTTAATTCGAAAAGTTTTAGAACGTCAGGGCGTTGTCCCAAACGACGATTTGCTCGATGACTTGCTGGCACCGACACGAATTTACGTTAAACCGGTACGCGAATTACTCCGCCATATGGATGTGAACGGCATGGTCCACATTACCGGCGGCGGCTTTTACGAAAACATTCCAAGAGTCTTCACAGATCAGAACCACGCCGCATGCATTAATCTCGAAAGTTGGCAACGACCAGAAGTATTCGCCTGGTTACAGCAGGCCGGCAATATCAGCGAGGCAGAAATGCTCAGCACCTTCAACTGTGGATTGGGTTTGTTAATAATCGTGAATGCGCAAGACAGCGAAGCCGCACTGGATCATTTACATGCACAAGGTGAGCAGCCATTAATGGTCGGCGAAATCGTCCCGGCAGGCACGCCAGCCCAACCCGGGCAGCTCGTGATCGCCGGACCCTCAGCAAANTAGACGAAGCGGTTTCAGCAGCGCTAAGCCATTAAGTCTTCGGTAGCGTCACGCCCGTTTGGCCTTGATATTTGCCACCGCGGTCTTTGTAACTGACCTGACACCGCTCATCCGACTGAAAAAACAGCATCTGTGCCACGCCTTCATTAGCATAGATTTTTGCCGGCAATGTGGTGGTATTCGAAAACTCTAACGTCACATGCCCTTCCCACTCCGGCTCCAGCGGTGTGACATTCACAATGATCCCGCAGCGCGCGTAGGTCGATTTGCCAAGGCAAATGGTCAACACATCTTCCGGTATACGGAAATACTCCACCGTGCTCGCCAACGCAAAGGAATTTGGCGGAATGATGCATACATCATCCTCAACATCGACGAAACTTTTAGCGTCGAACGCCTTGGGGTCCACGGTCGCAGAGTGAATATTTGTAAACACCTTAAACTGCGGACCGCAGCGAACGTCATAACCATAGCTGGAGGTGCCATAAGAAATTACTTTATTGCCATCCTGATGACGCACCTGCCCAGGTTCAAACGGCTCGATCATGCCGGCTTCAGCTTGCTCAATGATCCAGCGATCAGACTTTATGGTCATAGTTTGTTCTCTAATGAATTCAGTATTTTTAGCAGCGGCGATCCGGTGACGATCAATCATCAACCATACGAATGGTCGGTGCAGCTTGTTCCCGCGTCCACAGACGCGCTGCCAAATGTCGGGCTGCATCTCGGTATAGCCCACTGGCAGCCGATTCAGGCTCAGCACGAACGGTCGGGGTGCCGCCATCTGCCTGCTGTCGAATATCCATCGACAACGGGAGCTGCCCTAATAATGGTACATCGAGCTCGCCAGAAATTTTGCTGCCGCCACCCTCACCGAAGGGGTGACTGATGTGGCCACATGCTTCACAACAATGCATGCTCATATTTTCAAGAATGCCTAGCACTGGGATATCTACCTTGCCGAACATCTCCACCCCTTTCATGGCATCAAGCAAAGCAATATCTTGTGGGGTGGTCACGATCACAGCACCCGCGACCGGTGCCTTTTGCGACAGCGTCAGCTGAATATCACCGGTACCCGGCGGCATATCTACAATAAGATAATCTAGATCACCCCACTGCGTCTGACCAAGAATCTGCTGTAAGGCTCCACTTGCCATGGGTCCGCGCCAGACCATAGGGGTCTTATCGGTGATCATAAAACTCATGGACATGGCTTTCAGCCCGTGAGCGCGGATAGGTTCAAAATATTTACCATCTTTGATGTCGGGACGCCGACCTTCCTCAACACCCAACATCATGCCCTGACTAGGGCCATAGATATCGGCGTCTAAAAGACCTACCTTTGCGCCTTCAGCATCTAACGCCAGCGCGAGATTTACAGCTGTGGTGGACTTGCCCACACCGCCCTTCCCGCTCGCTACCAACACAATGTTTTTCACCTGATTAAAGGCGCGACCATGATCCGCACTAAAACGCAGTTCTAAGTCAACGTCGGCAACGCCCAAAAATCCAGCCAGTTGCTCCTGCAGCACAGCCTCTAGACCGCTCGCCGGATAACCCAGTGTTACCGAAATACGATTCCCCGATGCCAAAATTCGCGCGCCTAATTCTTGCCAAGTTTTGCCTAGGTACGGATCTGTGAACTCTTCAACTTTCATTTATCCCCAGTGCCCTTTATCGCCAGCGCGTTAGTGTAGTGCCCTTCGCTGAGCGGGTATAGAACGGACTACCAGTTTGCGACACTGGATCGGCCCGAAGCCGCAAGCGCGACAGCTATGTCCAGCCTCAATAAAGCTATCTGTGTTGTACGGATATCCGGCTACGCCACTTTTGCCACCACTATTGGAACGATCCACCTTATAATCGACCGCGCGCCTTGAGACATTCGATCAGCTAGGACCTTCATGCAACGCCAAATTTTTGTCACCAGTGCTCTACCCAACGCTAATGGCCCAATTCATCTAGGGCATATGCTCGAGCATATCCAAACCGACATTTGGGTGCGTTTTCTGCGCATGCAGGGGCATCACGTTGTCTATGTCTGCGCTGATGATACTCATGGCACCGCAACGATGATCAAGGCAGAGCAAGAAGGGGTCACCCCAACGGAACTGGTGGATGCGGTGCGCGAAGCACATTTGGCCGACTTCAATGGTTTTTTAGTTGAGTACGATAATTACTACAGCACCCACTCAGAGGAAAACCGCCATTATTCGGAACTTATTTTTTCCCGGCTGCAAGAGCAGGGGCTGATTTATACGGAGCACGTCGAACAGCTGTACGACGCAGAAAAAGGACTGTTCCTTGCTGATCGCTTCGTTGTCGGAAACTGCCCAAAATGCCAAGCCGAAGGTCAGTACGGTGACAACTGCGAGAGCTGTGGCGCAACCTACAATGCAACCGAACTCGGCAACCCAAAATCTATTTACTCGGGTACCACACCAGAACTGCGAAAGTCTGAGCACTACTTTTTCGACCTGAGCAAATACACTGATTTCCTTCGCGAGTGGACTCGATCAGGCAGCGTCCAGCCAGAGATCGCGAATAAACTCAATGAATGGCTCGAGGACGGATTGAAACCTTGGGATATCTCTCGGGACGCCCCCTACTTTGGCTTTACGATCCCCGGCACTGAGGACAAATATTTTTACGTGTGGATGGATGCACCGATCGGCTATCTAGCGAGTCTGCAAAACCTATGCGACCAGCGCCAAGACTTGGAATTCGAGAGCTTCTGGAGTGAAGACAGCAACGCCGANGTGCATCATTTTATTGGCAAGGATATTGTAAATTTCCATGCTTTGTTCTGGCCAGCAGTATTAAGTGGCGCCGGCTTTCGCACGCCTAGCCGTATTCATACCCACGGTTTCGTAACCGTTAATGGCACGAAAATGTCGAAGTCTCGCGGCACATTTATTCTCGCCGAGCGTTATCTAGCAAATCTGAACCCTGAATATTTGCGTTACTACTACGCGACCAAACTCAGTGATTCAGCAGATGATCTGGACATCAATTTAGACGACTTTGTGCAGCGAGTTAACGCCGATCTGGTCGGCAAGGTCATCAATATTGCCAGCCGCACCGCCGGTTTCTTGGTCAAGCACTTCGATGGCGAGCTCAGCACTGAGCCTCACGACCCGGCGCTGATGCAACAATTCACGAGTGCTGCAGACAGCATCGCGGAACATTTCGAAAGGGGCAATTTCGGCAAGGCTGTTCGGGAGATTACCGCCCTGGCTGATCTCGCTAATCAATATATTGCGGCCCATGAACCCTGGAACATGGTTAAAGACCCGGAATACAAAGCCGACGTGCAACCGGTATGCAGTCAGGCCATACAAATGTTCCGAGCATTAATGATTTTCCTCAAACCGATACTGCCAGAGACGGCACGCCGAGCTGAGGAATTCCTTAATGTCGCACCCTTACAATGGGCAGACCTAGAAAATAGTTTGGGCGGCCATCGAATTAAGCCGTTTAAGGCCATGATGCAACGTATCGATGCCAAACAAGTCGAGCACCTAATCGATACGCCAGATCAGCCCGCCCCGGAAAAGATCGACCCACAAGAGGCACCGGCAAGCACCACCATTAGTATCGAGGACTTCAACAAAGTTGAGCTACGCGTCGCCAAAATCGTCAGCGCTGAACCTGTAGAAGGAGCCGACAAATTACTGTGTCTGGTTTTGGATGTAGGCGACCACAAGCGTCAGGTGTTTTCCGGCATCAAGGCCGCATATGCCCCAGAAGATCTGGTCGACCGCCTGACCATAGTGGTTGCCAATCTCGCACCGCGAAAAATGCGTTTTGGTGTCTCCGAAGGCATGGTATTGGCCGCGGGACCCGGTGACGCCGACATTTTCCTTTTATCACCGGACAGCGGGGCGACCCCTGGCATGGTGGTGAAGTAACTCCCCCCAGTAATAAAGGTCCATAACTGGCATGACAGATTTAAGTCTGATATTGCTTGGAGCTCTGCTCGTCAACAACTTTGTACTCGCTCAGTTTCTTGGCCTTTGCCCATTCATGGGCATTACCAAGAGTTATGACACCGCCTTTGCCACAGGCCTAGCGACTACATTCGTACTCAGCCTTGCCGCTGTCAGCACCCATGTCCTTTATAACGGCGTATTACTGCCCTTGGGTCTTGAATATCTGCGCATCATTCTGTTCATTGTGGTTATCGCTGGGCTCGTGCAACTGGTGCAAGTGTACTTACGAGCATCATCNCCTGTGCTGCAACAGCTGCTCGGCGTCTATCTGCCGCTTATCA
Organism: Gammaproteobacteria bacterium; assembly: GCA_002704325.1. Lineage (GTDB taxonomy): Bacteria > Pseudomonadota > Gammaproteobacteria > Pseudomonadales > Azotimanducaceae > UBA4421. The sequence goes on from PAFJ01000021.1 coordinate 37,568, forward strand.
CCAGCAATTGCGCTGTGCTGGGTGTCAGCTTACTGGCCATAGGCCAAGACCTATCATTGCTGCAGACTTTGTTTTACGCCATCGGTGCCGCCGCCGGATTTACTTTAGTAATGGTTTTGTTTGGTGCCATGCGCGAACAACTGCAGCAATCAAAATTACCGGATGCTTTTAAGGGCACCCCAATCGCATTAATCAGCGCCGGCCTTATGAGTCTCGCCTTCATGGGTTTTCAAGGCCTGATCATATGATTTTTTCAAATGCTCTAACCCCGACTCTATTAGTCGTCACATTAGTCGCCTTTGCTCTGACCGTCGCGCAGCTGCGCCGACGACTGCCCCATGATAAGCACAGTTTACCCAAAGAGATTGATGCGTTACTGCCGCAAACCCAATGCGCACAGTGCGGCTACCCCGGCTGCATGCCTTACGCCGAGGCCGTGGCTACCGGCGCCGCGATCGACCTTTGCCCCCCCGGTGGGCGGGAACTGGTAACACAACTGCGCGATCTTATGGGTTCAGACGCACCCCGTGAGCAAACCACGAGCACCGAACCTGAAGCGGCGATCGCCGTTATCGACGAGACTAAATGCATCGGTTGCGCACTGTGTTTGCCGCCCTGCCCAGTGGATGCGATCGTCGGAGCNAACGGCTTTATGCACACAGTAATTCCCCAGGATTGCACAGGCTGCGAGCTCTGCATCCCTGCCTGCCCAGTAGATTGCATCAGCCTAATAAGTATACCTGCAGCGACACCACCCCAACCCGCGCAACTGGCAATTTCGAGCCGCGGCTGCATCAATTGCGCCCGGTGCATAGACATATGCCCGCGCGACTTGCCTCCCGACCAGTTGTTTAAGCTCACCCAAAGCCAAGGATGGTCAGCCGCAGCCAACCTTGGGCTGCAAGCCTGCATCGAATGCGGGCTATGTGACCGAGTTTGCCCCAGCGATATCAATCTCGCCGAGATCTTTACACAAGCGAAGCGCATCGAGGCACATGAACGTGCAGAGCGCGATCACAAGGAAGCCATAAAACAACGCTACACAACCCACCAGGAGCGCGCTGTACAGCGCCGCGAATCCGCTCAACAACGCCGCGCCGAGCGCTTGCANNGACATCGCGGCCGTCAAATTCTANTCAAGGAAGTCGACCAAGAACGGGAGCAGCGCGGGTGACCAAGATCGCTCGAAACCGCACATCCACAATAATGTATACCGTCCTGGCGGCACTGACTCCGGGCCTGATCGCCCAAGCATATTTCTTTGGTTTTGGCGTACTGCTGAACGGAATTATACTGAGTGTTTTGTGCGTGCTGATTGAAGTCTCCATAGNGCTGGTGCGNCGACCCGTTAATTACATTAACGAGCTGTCTCGCCATGTNGGTGACGGCAGCACACTGTTAACCGCTTGGTTGATCGCGGTCTGTTTGCCCCCAAGCTTGCCGATTAGCGTATTAGCCGTGGCCGCTTTAGCTGCGATCGGCCTCGCAAAGCACGCATACGGTGGATTGGGGCAAAACGTATTCAATCCGGCGATGGTTGGTTACGCAGTGATTTTATTGTCATTCCCCGCCCTAATGGCGACTTATCCCAGCGCGGGCACCGACGGCCTCAGCGGCGCCACCCTGTTGAGCGATTTTCGCTACCGCGGCGGCACTACTGTGGCCGAGTTTATGCCTGGCGTTGCAACCGCTGCACACCACGCCACATTAACTGCGGGAATGTTCCTGCTCGGCGGTCTCTGGCTGCTGTTTCGACGCATTATAAGCTGGCGCATTCCAACCACTATGTTACTGACCGTCGGATTTCTTGCAGCGGTGACTTACGATCAGGGGTCCTCGCAAAGCCTTGGTTCACCTTGGTTCCACTGGACCACTGGCGGCACCATTGCGGCCGCGTTTTTCTTCGCCACNGACCCGGTCACACACCCAGCAAACCCTCGACATCAGATACTATTTGGCTGTCTGATCGGCGTTATATTGTTCGTTATCCGCACCGGAGCCAGCCTACCTGACGGCATCGCCTTTGCGATTTTATTGGCCAACTGCACCACCCCACTGTTCAATCGAATGCATCAACAGCCACAGCGAGCAGCCCATGAATAGCNGCGCCCTCGATTGGCGCAGCCTCCTCAGCCTTATGCTCATCGCGGGCAGCTGCGGTACCGCACTGGTCTGGGTTAATGACATCACCGCGCCACGCATAGAGATACAACGTCAGGAGCAAGCACGAGCGCTTATGAACAGCCTGCTGCTGCCGAGCCAACAATTAGAACTAAAAACAGTAGACACTTGGCGTGAGGATAAACTCAGCGCCTGTACCGACTGGTGGTTACTCAGGCTNACCGAGAACGGTTATGCCGGCCCNATAGAATTCTTAGCGTATTNGCACACCTCTNGCGAGGGTCTACCTAGCACTATNAAGCTCAGGGTTCTTAAACATTTGGAGACTCCAGGCATCGGCGACTTTATCGACCATGAACGCAGCAACTATTTGCCCGACCGAGATAATTGGACCCAAGCTGANTGGCAGGCAACCGANACACTCAGCGGCGCAACGATTACCCACAANGCGCTACGTCGCGCCGTAGAATCAGNCGCGCAAAGCATGGATGGCGACGCGCCAANNATGTTTTGTCAAAATACGTCGCAACCGGCANAGGGTGATTCGCAATGAACACCTTCAATCGCGGCGTGCTTGTAAACAACCCNGCTTGGGCGCAACTGTTGGGCCTNTGTCCGCTGCTCGCGGTCAGTAATAGTGTAGTGAATGCGCTAGGCCTAGCATTAGCCAGTGGGTTTGTGCTTTTGGGATCGAATCTCACAATCTCTCTCTTGCGTCATCGCATACCCGATGTCGCGAGGCTACCCTGCTTTGTATTGATCATCGCCACNTTTACCACGATCACGGTAATGGTTCTGGAGGCCTTTGCATTTACCTTGTATTTACGCATCGCCTTGTTCGTGCAAATTATTGTCACTAACTGCATGATCCTTGGGCGTGCCGAATCATTTGCGAGCCGCCAACCAGTCGGCGTTGCTGTTCTCGACGCCTTAGGTACCGCGGTGGGTTTTGCTCTGGCGTTGCTAATACTAGGCGGCGTCCGCGAAATATTAGGCTATGGCACATTACTGCGCGAAATGGATTTACTGTTTGGCGAAACAGCGAGCAGTTGGATCATCGAGTTGTCCAGTACTGCGGTTGTGCCGCTGGCTCTTTTTCCGCCCGGCGCTTTCCTGCTCGCGGGTCTGCTCTTTGCGTTGGCACAGGGGTTGGCAAAGTCCAAGCCGCCCGCGACTCACAATCCAAGCGCTCAAGTTGACGCAACAGTCGACTACGAGAAATGACACAAGTAGAGCAGGTTCTAGCGTTTTGGTTTGAAGAAATCAAACCGGCCCAATGGTGGCGCAAGAATCTGGCCTTCGACGCAGAAGTACGCCGACGTTTCGGGTATTTGCACGGTATCGCAGAGAATGGAGACTTAACCCATTGGCGAAGTAACGCGGAAGGCCGTTTGGCCGAAGTTCTTATTCTCGATCAATTTTCGCGCAATCTATACCGTAACCAAGCCCGAGCTTACGCATCAGACAGAATCGCTCAGGAACAGGCCGAAGCGGCTATTAAATTAGGGTTGGACCTAGAGTTGGCGCCCAGCAAACGCGCTTTTTTATATATGCCTTTTATGCATAGCGAATCTGCGGCGCATCAACACAACAGCGTGAAACTGTTTGCAACAATCGAGGCAACTGGCAACCTAAGGTCAGCACAACGACACCGTGCTGTCATCGAAAAATTCGGCCGATTTCCTCATCGTAACGACGCTTTAAAGCGGCCCTCTACAACAGAAGAAGAGATGTTTTTACGGCAACCGGGGGCAAGGTTTTAACCCGTATCCTATAGATCGCTACAGATCGCCATAGGTCTAACAAATGAATCGAGCAAACGCTGCACGATGCTGAGTCGGCTTCAGGCCGAAAATCCAGAGCCCACTACTGAGTTGCAGTACAGCTCGGTATTCGAACTGTTAACCGCCATGCTGTCTGCTTAGGCCACCGATGTGAGCGTCAATAAAGCCACTGGCCCATATTCGCCAGAGCCAATACGTGAGTGGCCATCTGCCGCCTAGGCGTAAGCGGATTAAAAAATCACACCAAAACGATCAGCCTATTTAATGCCAAAGCTGAGAACGAGATTAAGACATGCAAAACCCTGATCGCCCAACACAATAGCAACGCCCCCGAGGATCGAACTTTGTTGCAAGCGCTGCCCGGTGTCGGCCGCAAAACCGCGAACGTTGTTCTCACTAGCGCTTACGGCCATCCGACTATTGCTGTCGACAGACATATTTTTCGCAGCTCTAACCGCACCAAGGTGGCACCTCGTAAAAATCTGCGCCAAGCTGAGGAAAAGCTGCTTAAAGTGGTACCAGAAGAATTCAAGGTCAACGTGCATCACCGGCTGATTTTGCGCGGCCGTTACATTTGCGTAGCGCTTGCTCCACATNCGGCGCGTGCGTGAGCGAGGATTTGTATGTGTTCAAAGACAGAGTATCCATCTGAGGATTAGATCGTTACAAGTTCCACGGCGCCAATGGGTTCCCCTAAGAAATAAGCCCCAACCCGACGAAACCGCTCGACGCCATCTGTCGCGAGAAACGTTACCTTGCCGGCAGTACCAACTAACTGTGCGCTGGTCGGCTGGATCGCTTGTGCAACCTGCAGAGCAGTGGTCTCGGCTGAATCCACAATCACGGCCGCATCTCCGAGTAGGTTGATAAGTTTTTTACGGAATACTGGAAAGTGTGTGCAGCCTAAAAGCAAGACCAAACGCCGATCTCTAAACCCGCGCAAAGCATGAGTAAGCACTGCCTCAGCTACCGACTCGGACTCATGAGAATTTTCAGCATAACCTTGCTCCGCCAGAGTAACCCAGAGCGGACACGACCTTGCGTAAACTGTGAGATCGGCGTCTGCAGCTAAGAGCGCGCGCTGGTAGGTGCCATCCATGACTGTGCCTTCAGTGGCCAGCACCAACACCATAGAACCGCATGCNGCATGCGCGGCGGCCTGCGCACCCGGTTCAATCACACCAAACACCGGTAATGGCGCGTATTTCTCTACTAACAAGGGCAGCGCTGCGGCAGAGGCTGTGTTGCAAGCCACAACGAGCGCCTTAATTCCGCGGTCAACTAAGGCTGCGGACGTCTGTAAGGCATATTGCTGCACCGTGGCAATACTCTTATTGCCATAGGGAAGCCGGGCGCTGTCGCCAAGATAGATAAACGATTCGCTGGGTAGCTCAGCTTGCAGTGCTCTCAATACCGTAAGACCGCCCATTCCAGAATCGAAAACACCAATAGGCAGCGTCGCATCAATCATGCGCGCTCGCCTCTTTACTCTCNCCCTTCAGGCCGGCCCTTTTGTAGTGCACAGCACCCAGCCGACACTTAAGAATAATCACGTCCACGCTTAGCACCCAGGCGCAGGCGTAGCGCATTTAACTTAATAAAACCGCCAGCATCTCGCTGATCATAAGCCCCTTGATCGTCTTCAAAGGTCACTACATCGGCATCGTACAAGCTGTCATCAGAACTTCTGGCCAGTACGCTCACCGACCCTTTGTAGAGCTTCAAAATAACGGTACCGTTCACGACGCTCTGGGAGGCGTCGATGAGGGCCTGCAATACTTTACGCTCTGGTGCCCACCAATAGCCGTTATAAATTAGTTTGGCGTACCGGGGCATCAGCTCGTCCTTCAGATGCCCGACCTCGCGATCCAGTGTGATGGATTCCATAGCCCGGTGTCCTCGCAGCAAAATCGTGCCGCCAGGGGTTTCATAACAACCCCGGGACTTCATGCCAACAAAGCGATTTTCAACAATATCTGCGCGCCCAATGCCATGAATGCCGCCCAATCGATTCAATTCTCGCAACATTTCCCCAGGACTCAGCGGGGTGCCATTCAATGCAATTGGGTCGCCATTTTTATAGGTTAGCTCAATGATGCCTGCTTCATTGGGCGCATCTTCTGGCGCTACGGTCCAACGCCACATACCGGCGTCGGCTTCTCTTGCTGGGTCTTCAAGACCACCGCCCTCGTATGAAATGTGCAATAAATTGGCATCCATAGAATATGGCGATTTATCACCACGCTTGTAGTCGACTGGGATCTGGTGTTTTTCACAGAAGTCCATCAATGCCTCACGGGAATTCAAGTCCCACTCGCGCCAAGGAGCAATGACCTTAATATCTGGATCTAGCGCGTAGGCACCAAGCTCATATCGCACTTGATCATTACCCTTGCCAGTGGATCCATGTGAAACCGCATAAGCCCCATTCTCACGCGCGATTTCAACCAAACGACGCGTAATCAACGGCCGCGCTATGCTCGTGCCTAAAAGATATTCGCCTTCGTATACCGTGTTAGCGCGAAACATCGGGTATACATAATTCGCCACAAAGTCCTCGGTAAGGTCTTCGATATAAATCTTTTCTACACCCATGGCCTTGGCTTTTTCCCGAGCGGGCTCCACTTCCTCACCCTGCCCGATATCAGCTGTGAAAGTAATCACTTCCGCTGCATAGGTTTCTTGTAACCAACGACAAATCACCGACGTGTCTAAGCCACCGGAATACGCCAAAACGATTTTATTTTTTTCTGCCACGCGTGCGCCCTCAAAATTCGGGCGCAATCTTATGCGATGCNTCGGGTTATGCAAGCAGGCAAGATAACCAAACAGTATCGACTCAACGATCCCCCCTCTCAGCTGNGATCCTGTTAGAATGCAGATATGGAACTTTCCGAACGTTTTCGCGGCTATTTACCTGTGGTTTTAGACTTGGAGACCGGTGGTTTCGATCACCAAACCAATCCGATCCTCGAACTCGCCTGCAGTTTTCTGCATATGCATGACAATCAGCTGCTAATCAAAGGACAGGAGAGCTGGAACGTCGAGCCAGCAGCCGACCTCGTCATAGAACCGGCAAGCCTTAAGGTTACCGGTATCGAACTCGATGATCCGGATCGTAACGCGGTAGACGAAGAAACTGTGTTGCGAGAATTCTTTTCATTGGTGCGCGGAGAAATGAAGCAGCAGCGCTGTCATCGCGCCATTATTGTGGCTCATAACGCATCATTTGATCAGGGGTTTTTGAACACCGCCTGCGTACGCTGCGCAATAAAACGCAATCCATTCCATCCATTCACAGCTTTAGATACGGCGACGCTGGGGGCTTTGGCTTATGGTCATACAGTACTGCGGGAAGCTTGCCGACGGGCCGACATCGATTTTAGTGAAGCACGTGCCCACGGCGCAGCATACGATGCAGACAGAACAGCCGAACTGTTCTGCCACATCGTCAATACCTGGGATTTTCAGACCGCTTGGCTGGATTCAGCTGGCTCAATGGACTAACGATCTAAGTTTTCTCGCGCGCAATTTGGTTAATCCGCGCAGCGCACTACAAAACTCGCTTATCGGCGGATCATATGGCGAAACAATCTGAGNGTGAACCAATGCGCGATNCCCGCGCCCTTCGGCTTTATCAAAATCATTTTTATCCGCAAGCAGAAAGGCTACTTTTTACCAGGCTCAAGGCTACTTATATGGGAGTTAACCAGTCGTGGGTGTCCGTGGCCAAGCCCCACTGAATATCATTTAAGATTTGACGCAAAACTTGTGTCGTCTGGCCCGGCTGGCCATTACCTACCTGATATTCCTGCCCCTTATTGATGAGCGTACCCACTGAAGTTAAAACAGCAGCCGTGCCAGACAGCGCCGCCTCACAACCGGGCCGGGCCGCCCGTTCCAGCAATTCTTCCACACTCAATTCGCGTTCCTGTACATGCATGCCGCGATCACGAGCTAGTGTCAGGATTGAATCCCGCGTCACGCCGTGCAGGAACGATTCATCAAGGGCTTTGGTAATAACCTCGTCGCCATCAAATAATATAAAGTTGGCGGCCCCCGTTTCTTGCACATCCCCATTTGGGCAAAACAGTACCTGATCAGCATTAAGCGCTTTTTTTGCCTGCATAATAGGCCCTAAAGCACTGGCATAATTACCGCCACTTTTCACCATACCCATATGTGGTGCGCAGCGTGTGCCATCTTCGTTTAGCAACACCCGCAGGGCAATTTCACCACCACCAGCAAAGTAGTCACCAACCGGTGACAACAAGATAAATTGAACAGAGGTTGTGGAAGGTTCGGCAGCGTTACCCACTGCAGGGTCTGTGCCCATGTGGGCAGGGCGAATATACAAAGAGCCTGGCGCGGCTGGTACCTGATCAGCAAATTTTGCGACCGCGTCGACGATCATTTGTTGCGTTAAAGCGGCATCAATGGGGGGCAGATAAAGCAAGTCCGAGCTTTGGACAAAGCGCTTTATGTTTTGATCCAGACGGAAAATTTTGACGCTGCCGTCAGGATGACGAAATGCTTTTAGACCTTCAAAACAGGTGCTGGAATAATGCAGCACATGAGCCGCTGGATGAAGATTGAGGCTATCGCTGGGCACAAATTCTGGCGCNCTCCAACTGTTGCCGTCATTCCAGCTGATTATCATTTCATCAGTAAAAACCGTACCAAAGGCGGTCATAAGGGCAAACCTCTCTACCATCCATCCTAAATCCCGCCCAATCCACTATTGTGTGGATGCGTCAGGGGCTACTCAGGCGCTTCGTGCTTCCCTGCCGTGTCCGTGAGCAACGTCTCTAGCTCCCCGGATTCGAACATCTCTGTAACGATGTCACAACCACCCACAAGCTCACCCTCCACCCAAAGCTGAGGGAACGTGGGCCATTCTGCGTAGCCGGGCATCGCCGCACGGATTTCCGGGTTGCTGAGGATATCGACGTAAGCAAAACGTTGACCGCATGCCACCATGCATTGCACGGTTTGGGCAGAGAATCCACATTGGGGCGCTTGGGGCGAACCCTTCATATACAAAATGATAGGGTTTTCCGAAATCTGTTGCTTGATGGTATCGATGACTTCTTCAGACATGAGTATTTCCTATGCTGCTCTGGCGTGAACGCTTTCTTGTGAAAGTAAAAGTCTACCCTGTCGTTGCAGTCGGTCATAGTAATAGCAATCCCTAGAGGACTATTATCTAACTTCGTTATGTTGACTCCACCAGACCATGAACGACTTTGACCAAATAATTGATCGTCGCAACAGCCACAGTACTAAGTGGGAAAAATACGCCGGCCGAGACATTCTGCCTTTCTGGATCGCTGATATGGACTTCGCGGTACCTGACTTTATTCTCACTGCATTGCGCGCACGGCTCGACCATCCAATCATTGGCTACACCAAACCGCCAGCGAGCATTACGGAGGCGTTTCAGGGTTGGCTTCAGCACCATTATAAATGGTCGATTCCAGAGGAATGGGTGGTTTGGCTTCCCGGTGTAGTGCCCGGCATGAACATGGCCGCACGCTGCCTCGAAGCACAGCAGAAGATCATGATTCCGACCCCCGTCTATTACCCGTTTTTGGAAATCGCCAACAACGCGCAGCGGCAGGATGTAAGGGTTCCGCTCACCCTCGACCAAGGCCTGTGGCGCATGGATCTCGAGTCCATGCAAACCCAGGTCGATGGGGTGAAGATGGCGATGATCGCGAACCCGCAGAATCCTACTGGCCGGGCCTATACCCTTGCTGAGCTGCAGGCTTTAGCGGACTTTATAGAGCGCAATGACCTGATTCTGGTCAGCGACGAAATCCACTGCAACATCGTCTTAGCTGAGGACTCCCAACATCTTCCCGTTGCGCAATGGATTCCCGATATCGCCCACCGCACCATTAGTCTGTTCGCGGCGACNAAAACCTACAACATTCCCGGTCTCGGTTGCGCCGCCGCGGTAATACCTGACGACAACTTGCGCGAGCGCTTTCAAGCACAAGAGGCGGGCCTAGTATCCGGTATCGGACCCCTGAATTTGGTCGCTTCAGAGGCGGCATTCAATGATCGAAGCGATTGGTTAAATCTTTTATTGCAGCATCTGCGCGCCAACGCAGCGAGGCTANANGCCGTCGCGGGAACACGAATGACACACGTCGAGGCCACCTATCTTGCGTGGATCAACATTGCGGATTTGGGGCTAAACAACATTGAAGCCCATTTCGAGTCGCACGGCTTAGGCATTTCCGATGGTACGCAATTTGGTCATCCCGACTATATACGCTTCAACTTTGCCTGCCCGGACGCATTGCTGACCCAAGGCCTGCAGCGTTTAAACCAGGCATTACGCGTTTAAGAACTACTTCGCCTGACTTGAAGATTAGCGTCTGCTTTAGTAGTGTTTCGCTCTTGGACAGGCGGCTTAAGCGGCCTGTTGTCATTTTAAGACCCGCGTAAATCGCACACTTGCATATAGCCATGAGCAACGTAATGAATACCTATGGGCGTCTTCCTGTTTCCTTCGTAAAAGGCAACGGCGCTTACCTGCAAGATGATCAGGGCAAACAGTACCTAGACGCGCTGTCCGGTATCGCTGTGTGTGGGCTTGGCCACGCTCACCCGAAAATAGCCAAGGCGCTGAGCGAGCAAGGGCAAACCTTACTGCACACCTCTAATCTGTATGACATTCCACACCAAACTCGACTGGCAGAACGACTTTGTACATTGTCAGGTATGGATAATGCCTTCTTTTGTAATTCCGGCGCGGAAGCGAACGAGGCCGCGATCAAACTGGCGCGTTTAAAGGGTAATCGAGCGGGCAACCTCAGCCCAGCTGTGGTGGTGGTAGATGGCGGCTTCCACGGTCGCACCATGGCCACTCTGACAGCCACCGGCAACCGCAAGGTACATGCTGGCTTTGAGCCCTTACTCGGGGGNTTTGTTCGGGCGCCTTTTAACGACATCGATGCCATTCAAGCCATTGCGGACAATAATTCAGGCGTGGTTGCGGTTCTGGTCGAACCCATTCTGGGCGAAGGCGGGATATATATCCCAGACAGTGATTACCTGCCAGCACTACGCACGATTTGCGATCAAAAAGGCTGGCTGCTCATGCTCGATGAAGTGCAGACCGGCAACGCTCGGACTGGCAAATACTTCGCGTATCAGCACAGCGATTGTTTACCCGATGTTGTAACCACAGCTAAAGGGTTGGGCAATGGCGTGCCGATTGGCGTATGTATGGCGCGCGGCGAGGCAGCAAGCCTCTTTGTGCCGGGCAATCATGGTTCTACCTTTGGCGGTAATCCTTTGGCATGTGCCGCAGCTCATGCAGTGCTGGACGTCATCGAGGAAGAAGATATCTGTGCACAGGCACAAACCCAGGGTCGGCGCATCGTTGACGGCCTTCAAACAGCACTGGCCGGCAATAATTCAGTGAAACAGATTCGCGGCATGGGCATGATGATTGCCGTCGAACTCAATAGTGATGCGCCCGCGTTGGTAAGCGACGCGCTGCACGCTGGCCTGCTGATCAACGTCACTCAGGGCAACATCGTGCGGCTGTTACCACCTCTGAACTTAAGCGATCAAGAAGCCGACGAACTGGTGAGTAAACTCACCACGCTACTTAATCGCTGAATTCCCCATTCCTGACTTGAGGAACTATGACAATGTCAAAGCGGGACTTTTTATCCTTATTGGACTTTTCTAAAGCGGAACTCGGTAGCCTTATCGAACGCGCCAAAATGTTCCGAAAAATGCACGAGCGCGGTGACGTTTATCAACCGCTAATCGGCCGTACTGCAGCAGTCATCATGCAATTGAGTAGCACTCGCACACGCCTAGCGTTCGAAGCCGGCTTGGCTCAGCTGGGCGCACACGCCGTTTTCTTAAGCACCAAAGACAGCCAGATAGGCCGCGGCGAGCCGATAGAAGATCTGGCACGCGTGCTGTCAGAAATGGTCGATATCGTCATGATTCGAACACTCGAACAAACTGATATGCAGACGCTGGCCGATCACGCCAGCATCCCTGTGATCAATGCGATGAGTTCCCTCCTGCATCCATGTCAACTGCTCGCCGATGTACAGACCTTCGAAGAACAACGCGGCTCTATCAAAGGCAAGCGCGTCGCATTTCTCGGCGACGGCTATAACATGTGCCACTCGTACATTAATGCATCCACGCAATGGGACTTTGAGNTGCGAATCGCATGCCCCGACTCGCATCAACCCGATGCCGATATTCTCGGCAATGGNCACAATGCCCGCCGNGTAGAGACCGCTAGCGAGGCGGTCGTTGGAGCCGATCTNGTTGTTACCGACGTCTGGTCGTCGATGGGTCACGAGGGCCAAGAAGCCCAGCGACGAGCAACATTCGAACCCTATCAGGTGAACGAAGCACTGCTAGATCAAGCAGGGCCGGACGTCTTATTTATGCACTGTCTGCCCGCGCATCGGGGTGAGGAAATCAGCACTGGTCTGCTCGATGACCCACGTTCCGTTGTTTGGCAAGAAGCCGGTAACCGACTACACAGCCAAAAGGCTTTGGTTGAGTTTTTGTTGCTCGGTCACAACGAGTCGGCTACGACAACGGCCTAACCGGCTTGCGCCTGAGCCACAGCTCTAGCGTAGCCCTCCATCAACTGCTGGCGACGCTCTCGGGGCATTAGAGGCGAGAAGGTTTGATCGAGTTGCCAAGCGCTTGCAGCATCCTCTAAGTCTGCAAGCTGGCCACAGCCCAGTGCAGCCANTACGGCCGCGCCCTTCGCCGTCGTTTCAACGTCCTTCGGGCGCTGCACCTGAACGTCTAAAATGTCGGCGAGGAACTGACATAGCGCGTCGTTGACTACCATGCCGCCATCTACTCGCAGGGTATTNACCCCAGCACCATCACCGGCCATNGCCCTNAATAACTCAGCCGTTTGCAATGCCACACTTTGCAATGTAGCCGTGATGACATGATCGCGACTGCTGTCGAGGGTTAAGCCGGTAATCAATCCACGCACATCTGGCTGCCAGTGGGGGGCGCCCAAGCCAGTAAACGCTGGCACCACCACAACACCATTGCTGTCGCCATGACAGCGCTCAAAGGCAGCCTGAGTTTCAGCCGCATCGTCGATTAGATTGAGTTGATCTCTTAACCACTTAATGGCCACTCCAGCGACAAAAATACTGCCTTCCAAGGCGTAACAAGTTTGTCCGGCAATCCGATACGCGACGGTTGTCAGTAGCTGCTGCTTCGAATAAGGACGCGCGGCACCCGTGTTGGTCATGGCAAAACAACCCGTACCGTAGGTGCTTTTTGACATCCCCGGAGCAAAGCAGGCTTGGCCAATTAACGCGGCTTGTTGATCGCCCGCCACACCGGTTATCGGAATTGGTGCTCCGAACCATTCTGCATCCGCCACCGCAAAATCGGCGGCGCTGTCCAAAACTTTGGGGAGCAACCCTTGAGGGATATCAAAATAGGCCAGCAACTCCTTACTCCAGGCCTGCTCGTTGATATCGAACAATTGAGTTCGACTCGCATTGGTCGCATCCGTGACGTGACTTTGGCCCTTGCTAAGTTTCCACAACAAAAAACTGTCCACCGTACCGAAACAAATTTCGTCCTTTAAGGCCGCTTGGCGAGCCCCCGCCACGTTATCGAGCAACCAAGTGAGTTTCGTACTGGAAAAATACGGATCAATGATAAGACCCGTGATAGCACTTATTGCCTCGGCTACCGGCCTACCGTCGACCAGCTTATCCGTGGCCATCTTCTGACATTGCGCAGCAGTGCGCCGATCCTGCCATACCAGGGCGTTGTGCAAGCAGTTACCGCTCGCGCGCTCCCACAAGAGGGTCGTCTCGCGCTGATTGGTGATACCAATCGCTTTAATTGCTTCAGCAGCCAAACCCGACTGCGTTATAGCTGTGCGACCTACAGTGAGTATGGATTGCCATAGCTGCTCTGGATCTTGCTCTACCCACCCATCGGCTGGACAAACTAGGTCAATACCTGCCTGGGCGACGGTAACGACCTGGCCTAGCGCATCATAAATAATCGCGCGACTGCTGGATGTGCCCTGATCTAGAGCCATGATGTAAATCAAAAGTGTCCCCTTGTGCAAACTTCGGTGGGTTGCGCGACTAATGCTAATGGATTGTCTGCAACGGGTCTAAAGCTGTTTCAGCACAGCAAAAAGTAAGAGAAAGGCAAAAAAATCTCCTGCTTAGGCTTTTTCTAGTTGCTCATACCTTAATCACAAATTTACCCAAAGCTGTAAACAGGTTATCCACAGACTTTTTCTTGCAAAGGATTTGGTAACCCATTATCTTGTGTATATAGCGCGCTCAAACCCTACATATGGGGTTTTCAAACTTTGACTAAGTCAATTTTAATATTGCTCTGCAGTCGAACTGGCAGCACAAGACTGGAGCAAGGCAGCAAAAAACGACCAGCCTGTAACGCAGGAAACAAAAAGCTCCTCAAAACGAGAGGGAAACGAAAAGAGAGGAATTTGAATCACGTAAGAGGCCTAACAGCAACAACTAAAACAATTCAAAAAGCTCAAGACGTCTATTCGGGCAAAAATCGAACGTGAAGTCCAAAACTAGCGAACAAAAAATCAGTCAACTAAAAGTAAACAACCTACTAGGGAGTGTGTGAGCGGTCAAAAAACCGCAAGCACTTAAGAGAGAGAATTTATACCGATGCAAATGGAAACGCAGACCGGCCCAACACCCCAATCTAACGCTCAGGATCAACAACTCAATGCCCCGCCATTGTCACCATCACTGACAGCTACCGCGCCAGGGCAACTCAAAATCATTAAGCGCAATGGCACGGTGGTCCCTTATACGCAGGACAAAATCGCCGTCGCTATGACCAAGGCGTTCTTGGCAGTTGAAGGTGGCACTGCGGCAGCATCACCCCGTATACGCGAGTTGGTTGTTAATCTTGCCGGTCAAATGACCAGCACGTTCAAGCGGCGGTTACCCTCTGGCGGTACTTTGCATATTGAGGAAATTCAAGATCAAGTAGAGCTGGCGTTGATGCGCTCAGGCGAACACAAAGTGGCGCGCTCATACGTCCTATATCGAGAACAGCGCGCACAAGAGCGCGGGCCAGTAGCACGAACGTTGCCGACAGATGAAAAATTTTCAGCCATTTCTGTCGTACTCAACGACGGCAGCACAGCACCGCTAGATGTCGCACGAATCCGCACAATCGTCACTGAAGCGTGCGAAGGTTTAAGCGACGTCGATGCCGAGCGCATTATCAGTGACTCTCTAAACAACATGTATGACGGTATCTCCGCTGCAGATGTTGCCACTTCTGTGTTAATCACTGCGCGAACACTGGTTGAAGAAGAGCCAAACTACACCTATGTAAGTGCTAGATTGTTATTAGATGAACTACGCACCGAAGCGCTGACGTTTCTCAACGTAGACGGCAGTGGCGCGCAACAAAGCGCTACTCAAGGGCAAATGACAGCGGTATACCCTCAAGCACTCAAGCAATTTATTGCACGGGGCATTGAGCTGGAATTGCTGGCGCCACAACTTGCAGACTTCGATCTAGAACGCCTTGGTGCAGCGCTGCTGCCCGAACGCGATCACCTATTTACATATTTAGGTTTGCAAACGTTATACGACCGCTACTTCATTCACTCCAACGACATCCGCATTGAATTGCCACAGGTTTTCTTCATGCGGGTAGCAATGGGTCTCGCGGCAGAAGAAGACGACCCCTGCGCGCGCGCTATCGAGTTCTACAATCTACTCAGTTCATTCGACTATATGAGCTCAACACCAACGTTATTCAACGCAGGTACGTTACGGCCACAATTGTCGTCCTGCTTCTTAACTACGGTGCCTGATGACCTGCATGGCATTTATGGCGCAATCCAAGACAATGCGATGTTGTCCAAGTGGGCCGGTGGCCTGGGTAATGACTGGACGCCAGTGCGCGCTCTGGGGACCTACATCAAAGGCACCAATGGCAAGTCTCAGGGTGTTGTGCCGTTCCTTAAAGTTGTCAACGACACCGCCGTTGCGGTTAATCAGGGTGGCAAGCGCAAGGGCGCCGTCTGCGCCTATCTAGAGTCTTGGCATTTAGACATTGAAGAATTCTTAGAGCTGCGGAAAAACACCGGCGATGACCGTCGCCGTACCCACGACATGAACACTGCAAACTGGATCCCAGATTTGTTCATGAAACGGGTTACCGAAGACGGAGAGTGGACATTACTGTCGCCCGCTGATGCCCCTGACTTACATGACCTTTACGGCAAAGCCTTTGAACAACGATATTTAGCATACGAANAACAAACTCGTAATGGCGAATTGAAGCTGTTTAAGCGGATCAAAGCCGCTGACTTATGGCGCAAGATGCTGTCTATGTTGTTTGAGACTGGACACCCCTGGATCACCTTTAAGGATACCTGCAACGTGCGTTCGCCTCAGCAGCATACCGGTGTAGTGCACTCTTCAAATTTGTGTACGGAGATCACACTGAACACATCTGCTGATGAAATTGCTGTTTGTAATCTGGGTTCAATCAACTTGGTACAGCACATCGAAAACGGTGAGTTGAACCTCGACAAGCTCGAACAGACCACCCGCACAGCGGTACGCATGCTCGACAACGTCATTGACATNAACTACTACTCGGTAGATCAGGCGCGCACATCTAACATGCGCCATAGACCTGTGGGCTTGGGTCTCATGGGCTTCCAAGACACTTTGTACAAGCTGGGTTTAGCTTATGGCTCTGACGCCGCGGTAGAATTTGCAGATAATTCAATGGAAGCGATCAGCTACTACGCGATTGACGCCTCGAGCAACCTAGCTAAAGAACGCGGTGCTTACGCAAGCTTTGCAGGGTCTCTGTGGAGCCGGGGCATTTTGCCCATCGATTCGCTGAAACTACTGCAAGCAGAACGAGGCGATGGATTTTTAGAAATCGATATGTCGAGCAAGTTGGATTGGAGTGCGTTACGCAGCAAAGTGCAAATCAATGGCATGCGTAATTCCAACGTCATGGCGATCGCGCCAACAGCGACCATTGCCAACATTACAGGAGTGTCACAGTCCATCGAGCCGACCTATCAGAATCTTTACGTCAAATCGAACCTATCCGGCGAATTCACCGTGGTNAACCCATATATGGTGCGTGANCTAAAGAATCTCGGTTTGTGGGACAAAGTCATGGTTAACGACTTGAAGTACTATGACGGCAGCATGCAAGCCATCGAGCGGATCCCGCAAGAACTGAAGCAAAAGTATGCNACCGCTTTTGAAGTCGAGCCTCGCTGGCTTGTAGATGCAGCCAGCCGGCGGCAAAAATGGATTGATCAGGCGCAATCATTGAATCTGTATATTGCTGGTGCGTCGGGTAAAAAACTCGATATCACCTACCGTATGGCGTGGCTACGAGGCCTGAAAACAACCTATTACCTGCGTGCCCTGAGCGCCACCAGCACAGAGAAATCCACGCTGGACCGTGGCACGCTAAACGCGGTTTCCTCACAAACCGCAACAACAAGTAGCGTCGCAGCCGAAGTGGCGACTCCAGAACCCACGCCACCGGCACTTGACCCGGTAAGCAGTGCTGATCTGGAGCTCGGCGACGCAGCCCCTGTACCTCTGGCTTGCTCTCTGGATGATCCAGATTGTGAAGCATGCCAATAATATAGTTTAGGAGTTAAATCATGCTGAGTTGGGATGATTACGATAACAATGCAGAAGAAGCCGCTGTAGTAAATAACGCAGCACTGCAAACACTTAACACCTCTGAGCAAGCAGCGATGCNCCCCCAAGTTGCAGAGCCCGAGGCACCGCAGGTTATAGAAACCGCAGCGCCCGCCCCTGTGGTAACACCGACCGTAGTAGCCAGCGAGCCGGTAACTGAAGCGCCGGCAACAACTGACGAATTTGAGGGCGGCGAAAGTCGTGAGCGAGTTACCGTTGATCAAAAAGCAATGATCAATTGCCGCGCTGACCTCAATCAACTCGTGCCGTTCAAGTACGAATGGGCATGGCAAAAATACCTTGATGGCTGTGCTAACCATTGGATGCCACAAGAAGTAAATATGACCGCAGACATCGCGTTGTGGAAATCGGAAGAAGGATTAAGTGACGACGAACGTACGATT
Organism: Gammaproteobacteria bacterium; assembly: GCA_002704325.1. Lineage (GTDB taxonomy): Bacteria > Pseudomonadota > Gammaproteobacteria > Pseudomonadales > Azotimanducaceae > UBA4421. The sequence goes on from PAFJ01000021.1 coordinate 55,616, forward strand.
ATTAAACGCAGCCTCGGATTCTTCTCAACCGCTGATTCGCTCGTTGCGAATAATCTCGTACTCGCGATTTATCGTTTGATTACCAACCCAGAGTGCCGACAGTATCTACTGCGACAAGCCTTTGAAGAAGCGATCCATACCCATGCATATCAGTACTGTATTGAATCGCTAGGCATGGATGAAGGCGAGATCTTCAACATGTATCACGAGGTGCCTGCAGTTGCGCAAAAAGCCTCTTGGGCACTGAAATATACTCAAGAAATTAACGACCCAACGTTCAATACCGGAACACTGGAGACCGACAAAGCGTTGCTGAAAAACCTGATCGCTTATTACTGTGTGTTAGAAGGCATATTCTTCTACTGCGGATTCACACAAATACTGTCTATGGGCCGTCGCAATAAGATGACGGGTACCTCGGAACAGTTCCAATACATCTTGCGAGATGAATCGATGCACGTGAATTTCGGCATTGATGTCATCAACCAGATCAAACTAGAAAATCCGCAACTATGGCAAACGGACATGCAAGAGTGGGCGCGTGCCATGGTTCTGGAAGGTACAGAACTGGAAATAGCGTACGCACGTGACACCATGCCCCGGGGCGTTCTTGGCATGAATGCCAATATGATGGAAGAATACTTGCAGTTCATAGCTAATCGCCGATTAGCGCAAATTGGTCTATCCGAGCAGTTTCCTGGCGTGAAGAACCCATTCCCATGGATGTCTGAAATTATGGATCTGAAAAAGGAAAAAAACTTTTTCGAAACCCGCGTTACCGATTATCAAACGGGTGGTGCACTGACTTGGGATTAGTCTTACGTTTTAAAGCCAAGAAAAAACCCCGCAAAGCGGGGTTTTTTTTGCACTGCCACTTTCATGGAATAATGGACGACATAAAACAAACCCATAACTGCTATCGAGGAGCGCAACAATGCGAATCGTCGTTCTTATCGCCACACTACTCATCAGTGCATTCGCCTACGCCGTAACACCAAAAATTGATCAGAATGCTCAGTATACGTTAGCGGGGTTAACCAAGCCGGCAGAGATAATTGTCGACCAGTGGGGCGTACCGCATATCTACGCTAACGATCACTATGACGCGTTTTTTGTTCAAGGGTTTAACGCGGCCCGAGACCGACTTTGGCAGATAGATACATGGCGCCGGCGTGGACTTGGACAACTATCCGAGGTACTGGGCTCGGCTTACTTTAACCAGGACAAAGCCGCCCGACTATTTTTGTATCGCGGCGATATGTACAGCGAATGGCTGGCTTATGGCAACGATGCAAAAAAAATTACTGAAGCCTTTACCTCTGGAATTAACGCATACATCGATCTGACCGANAAACACGCAGATCTACTCGCCCCAGAATTTNGCTTGCTCGGTTATGCACCAGCAAAGTGGGCACCCGAGGATGTGGTGCGCATTCGCGGTAACGGGCTATGGCGCAATGTAGCTACAGAAGTCTGGCGCGCAAGACTCGCTTGCCAAGGCAAATTAGACCTAGCCGCTAAATGGAAAGTNCTGGAACCCAGTTGGGTNACTGAAATCCCTGACGGCTTAGATCCCTGTGCGATTCCCGACAACGTATTAGATCTTTATTTTTTGGCTAAAAGCCCGGTGGACTTTACTGCCGCAATGGGCGGGCGGTCTAATGAGCAAGCCGCCATCGCATCCACGGCTTATCAAAACTACCGCGGTGACGTAGGCAGCAACAACTGGGTCGTCAGTGGTGCGCGAACCACAACGGGCCGACCTATACTGGCAGATGATCCACATCGCGGCCATGCGGTACCCTCGCTGCGCTATATCGCACACCTAAACGCCCCGGGCATCAACGTTATTGGTGCAGGAGAGCCCGCACTGCCTGGCATATCAATCGGCCACAACGAGCGAATAGCGTTCGGCTTAACGATCTTTCCGATCGATCAAGAGGACCTATACGTCTATGAGCGCAAAGGTTTAGGCTATGTTTACCAAGGGCGACAAGAACCGCTGCAAACGGTAAAAGAGACCATTCATGTTGGGGCAGAAAATCCGCGCGTGGTCGAACTGCAATTTACCCGCCACGGACCAGTGGTGGCCGCAACAAAAACGCATTTGTTTGCAATCCGCGCGGCCTGGCTAGAACCCGGTATGGCGCCCTACTTTGGCAGCATCGAATACATGCGCGCGCAAAATTTTCGGTCCTTCGTGGGTGCTCTGAATCGATGGGGCGCACCCTCTGAAAATCAAGTTTATGCCGACATTGAAGGCAACATTGGTTACAAACCGGCCGGGCGATTCCCTAAGCGAGATAACTGGGACGGTTTATTGCCGGTCCCTGGCGACGGTACATATGAATGGGACGGCTACTTCGACATGGATGTTCTGCCTGAGGAGTACAACCCAAAGCGCGGGTTCAGTGGCACTGCAAATGCTATGAGCCTCCCCAAGGGCTACCCAATCGACCAATTTCGGGTGGGATTCGAATGGTCAGCGCCATGGCGTTACAAGCGGCTGTGGGAGGTACTAGCAGACCAAGATCAACACTCCATGCAAGATTCGGCCAATCTGCAGCGCGATTACCATTCAATCTTCGCCAGAGAAGTATTGGCGCGACTTCCCGAACTTGAAGCAGTGGTCCCGCAGGGTGGGCCGATGCTTCGCGGCTGGAACGCAGTTTTAGGCCGAAATTCGGCGGCTGCAGCCTTGTGGAATGTTTGGTACCACCGCCACTTAGAACCGGCTCTGATAGGATTAATTGACGAAAGTGCCGACACCAAAACGTCACCGAGCCTCGACACACTTACTGCGCTTGAACTTCTAAACACTCCAGAAGGCAAACAGCGGGCCTATACCACACTGCCCAGAGCCTGGTCTGAAACACAACAACTGCTCGGCAGTAAGCCACAAGAGTGGCGTTGGGGTAATCTGCATCGGACTGAATTCCAGCACCCGTTGCTTNACCTTGTCTCCGAGGATGTTGGAAAGACATTAAAAATGACAGAATACGGACGGGGTGGCAGCAGTAATACAACCAATAACACTGGTTTTCGAACCGACGACTTCGTCGTGCGCAGCGGCGCATCATTTCGTATGGTTGTTGATGTGGGTAATTGGGACGCGGCACGAATGACTAGCGCGCCGGGGCAGTCGGGTGATCCAAGATCGCAGTTTTACGATAAC
>PAFJ01000022.1 GCA_002704325.1 Gammaproteobacteria bacterium
CACATAAGGTAAATGGCGTTGGCGGCATCCTCGACACTGCCAATACGCCCTAACGGCGAGGCCGCCTCGGACTGCTTAATTTGCTCAACACTCAAGCCCACTTTGCGGGGCTGGCCTTTAACCATGGATATATTGGGCTCGTTTTCATAGGGACTGGTTAGACGGGTATCAATCGCACCGAACGCCACCGCATTGACTGTGACGTTAAAACGCCCCCACTCTTTTGCTAAGGTCCTAGTTAAACCCACCACCGCGGCCTTACCCGCCGAATAGGCAAGTTGCGTCGCGCCCCCATGCAAACCCATTGTGGAGGAGATGTTCACCACTTTACGGACGGGCGAGCTCCGGTCCGCAACGCCGCGTAGCCAACGTCCGTAGGCACGCAGAATCCGAAACTGGGCACTGGCATGAATGTCCAGCATCGCATCCCACTGCTCATCCGTCATATTGTGGATGGCGCTGTGCCATATGTAGCCCGCATTGTTTACAACGATGTCGAGACCACCAAACGCTGACAAAGCAAACTCTATGAGTTCGTCCGCGGCTGCAGGGTCTGTCAGGTCGGCTGGATAAGCTACGGCGCCATCAAGTCGGGCTGCTACTTCCGCCGCCACATCAGCGTCTAAGTCATTGATCAAGACACGAGCACCGGCTGCCGTTAATTTTTCTGCCGTTGCGGCGCCAATCCCGCGACCGGCACCGGTGACCAACGCAAACTGACCGCTAAGACTGCCCATAATAGTTCTCGCTAATTAGCTGGCCGCATATTTCGCTTTGGCCTCGCGCCGGCGGGCATGTAATACCGGTTCGGTATACCCGCTAGGCTGTTCCAGACCCTTAAATATCAGATCGCATGCGGCCTGAAATGCGACACTGTCATCAAAATTTGGCGCCATCGCGCGATATTCATCGTCACCAGCATTCTGTTCATCCACCACCGCTGCCATGCGCTCTAGCGTTTCCATGACCTGCTCTCGGGAACAAATTCCATGATGTAACCAGTTGCTGATGTGTTGGCTGGAAATCCGCAGCGTCGCTCGATCTTCCATGAGACCGACGTCGTTAATGTCCGGCACTTTGGAACAGCCTACGCCCTGATCGATCCAACGCACCACATAACCCAAAATGCCCTGAGCATTGTTGTCCAATTCGTTTTGCACTTCGTCCGCCGCAAGGTTCTTACCGCCAAGCAAAGGAATTTGCAGAATATCGTCAACACTGGCTGGTGTGCGCGCTTGCAGTTCTTGTTGCACCGATGCGACATTGACGTCGTGGTAGTGCAGCGCATGCAATGACGCTGCTGTGGGTGAGGGCACCCATGCCGTACTCGCGCCGGCTTCGGGGTGCGCAGCTTTTACTGCCAGCATCTCGGACATCTCATCAGGCTTGGGCCACATGCCTTTGCCAATCTGACCCTTACCGCGGAATCCCGTAGACAACCCAACGTCTACATTGGAGTCTTCATAGGCCTTAATCCATGTCTGGGCCTTCAGTTCTTCTTTCGCCAACACCGGGCCCGCCTGCATGCTGGTATGGATTTCATCGCCTGTGCGATCCAAGAATCCGGTATTGATAAATACAATGCGGTCTTTCGCCTCGGCTACACAGGCCTTTAGATTAATACTGGTGCGGCGCTCTTCATCCATAACACCAATTTTTAATGTGTTACGCGTTAAACCCAGTGTCTCTTCGATTTGATCGAATAACGCGACCGCCAGTGCAACCTCATCTGGGCCGTGCATCTTTGGCTTAACGATATAGACGCTACCGGCACGAGAATTACGCAACGGCCCAGCGCCTTGAATGTCATGCATTGCCGATAGGGCCGTCACAAACCCATCAAGAAAACCTTCCGGGACTTCGTGGCCTTGAGCGTCCAATACAGCATCGGTGGTCATGAGATGACCGACGTTACGAACCAACATTAGACTGCGGCCATGCATGGTGAGGGGCTGACCGTGCATATCGGTGTACTGACGATCGGCATTGAGTTTACGCACCAGTCTTTGGCCACCCTTCTCCATGACCTCCTCGAGATCGCCTTTCATCAATCCCANCCAGTTGCCGTAGACCACACACTTGTCCTCTGCATCAACTGCTGCCACTGAGTCTTCGCAGTCCTGAATGGTGGTTATCGCGGACTCGATCTCAACATCTTTCACACCGGCAGGGTGCACTGCACCGACTGGATGGCTCGGATCAATCAAAATATCCAAGTGCAGGCCATTGTGCGCAAGCAAGATACTGCTAGGTTCCGGCTCACCGACGAACCCTATGAATTGTTGCGGGTCAGCTAACGGGGTGTTGCCGCCCTCCTGCAAAATAGCGCGCAGTTGGCGTTGGCCGTCATCGCTTGTGCCAATGCCGTAGGCTACAACATCACTGTGGCTACCTTGAGCCAGCGGCACTATGTCGTCCAACACCTCGGCTACTCGTGCCACCACAAGTTCGCCACGCGCCGGATTATAACTGGTGCCTTTTTCTTTGCCCGGCGATTCGGGAATGATATCCGTACCGTAGAAGGCGTCGTAGAGACTGCCCCAACGCGCATTTGCCGCATTCAGCGCATAACGTGCATTCATCACCGGAACCACCAACTGTGGGCCTGCAAGCTGGGCAATCTCGTCATCGACCTTGGTTGTGCTGATGGTTACTGAATCTGGCTCTGGCAACAGATAGCCAATGTCCTGCAAAAATCCTTTGTACTCTACCGGATCTATTACGCGGCCTTTGCGCTCCAGATGCCACTGATCAATCTTTTCTTGAAATTCTTCACGTAGCGCCAGTAATTTTTTGTTCACCGGCCCCAATTCGGTAAGACAACGCTCAAACCCCGNCCAAAACCCTTCTATCGACACACCGGTACCCGGAAGCGCTTGATCAACGATCAAGGCATCAAGCTCTGAAGCCACCTGCAAGCCACCGCGTTGCACTCTGGATACAGCCTGTTCTGTCATTATTTTTTCCTCTTGTAGGGATCGGATTCGGCGCAGCAGTATACACCGGTCTGGTTTCATTCCTCACGCTTTCATCAACATGATGACCAACTGCATGCTAGCCTTAGTTTTTTTCTTGGAGTGCGAGCATGACCCAGCGCCTGCTGAACAAACGGGTACTGATTACCCAAGCCGATGACTACATGGGCCCCGCCACGGCTGAACTTTTCTCTGCCGAAGGCGCAACCGTCACCACCGACACTTCTGACCTACGCGCCTCAGGCCGCTGCGCGGATTTAGTGCAAGAGGTCGGGGACGTCGATGTGTTGATCGCAAATCTCGCCTCCGAAAACTTTAGCGGGATTGCGACCGCTGAACTTAGTGACGAGGACTGGCATACCGCTTTCGATATTATGGTGCATCCACTGCATCGCCTTTGCCGAGCGGTACTGCCACAAATGATGCAACGCAGGGCCGGTAAAATTGTCGTCTACGGCAGTGCGGCGGCACTGCGCGGAATGCGGACTCTCGCCGCTTATAGTGCTGCACGCGCCGCTCAAGTCGGCTACGTACAAGCGCTCGGCGTTGAAGCTGCACCGCACAATGTCCAGGTCAATCTGATCGCCCAGAATTATGTGGAGAATCCGGTCTATTACCCTGAGTCTCTGCGCGAACAGGAATCGTTTAAAAAGTCGCTGCGAAGGCAAGTGCCCCTCGGTCGCTTGGCAACCGCTNNGGAAGATGCAGAATTCGCGCTATTTCTGGCGTCAGACAACAGCGATTTCTTTGTGGGTCAAGCAATACCGTTCAGCGGCGGCTGGGTACAGCGATAGCCCGCCGAAGTTGAAGACCAGTTTTATCCGGGTAGCAGACAGCGGGCAGTTACCGCTACACTGAGTTTTTTTGCCGGTTAATCTGTCATGCAGTACCTCCATACCATGGTTCGAGTATCAGACTTGGATGCGTCGCTGAAGTTTTACTGCAAGGCCCTTGGTCTTGACGAACTGAAGCGCTACGACCATGAACAAGGGCGTTTTACACTGGTTTTTCTTAGCGCACCGGGAAACGAGAGCGCCCAAGTTGAACTGACCTACAATTGGGACCCAGAGGGCTACTCGGGCGGCCGCAACTTTGGCCACCTGGCTTACCAAGTTGACGATATCTACGCCACCTGCGAACGCTTGGTCAGCAACGATGTCGTTATTAACCGACCTCCTCGAGACGGACGAATGGCCTTTGTGCGATCACCTGACGGTATCTCGATAGAATTACTTCAAGCCGGCGATGCGCTCACGCCTGCCGAGCCTTGGTTAAGCATGGAAAACACTGGCGAGTGGTAGCCTTAAACGCTTGGATTTCAGTCAACTAACCTAAAACCGGGGAAACTTATGAAACTGTATAATTCTGTGGGGCCGAATCCCCATGTTGTGCGCATGTACGCCGCTGAATGTGGCCTAACCCTTGAGCTTGAAGCCATCGACCTGATGGCCGGTGCAAATCGTCAAGCACCTTACTTGGCATTAAATCCAGCGGGTCAAATGCCCTGCCTAGAAATGAATAATGGCGAAATCTTGGCTGAAGTCACCGCAATCTGCGAATACCTCGACGAGCAAGCTGACGGCGTCACTTTAATGGGCGACTCTGCGGAAACACGAGCCACCACCCGAATGTGGACGCGACGGGTGGATCTAAATATTTGCGAACCACTGACCAGCGGATTCCGCTACAGCGAAGGACTGCCCTTATTTAAGGAGCGCATGACAACAATTCCAGAGGCTGCCGATGGCCTCAAGCAGATCGCGCGCGAGAAGACTGCGTGGCTAAACAACCTTATAAGTGATGGGCGAACTTTTATTGGGGGCGATCAAATCAGTATGGCTGATGTAGTGCTCTACTGTTTTCTGACCTTTGCAGGCTCTGTGGGGCAACCCTACGATCAAGAACTGTCCCACATCCACGCTTGGTATGAGCGCATGGCTGCACGTCCTAGTGCCGCAGCCTAGCTAGCTTTTGCCTGCGCGCGCCTAGAGTTTTGGAGGGTTAATAACAACCAGTATTTATGATGACAGCCGCTGCGGCGGCTATTGTCCTAGTTGGGAAGTTAACTGTAGACCTGCCAATACGCGAGCGGTCGACGATAGGACGGCGCGACGCTACTGACCGTCGACAAACTGTCGGTTGTGCAGACCCAACGCCCATGCAACTTTCACATTCCCTTGAGCCCCAACCGCCTAACCTGCCTTTGATTTTTGACCATTAGTCGTTTTCCCGTAGCACTTTGGTGAACTTTTGGCTATCTTACACACCCTTTTGTTACGTTTGGTAACGTAAATCCTAACCACAATGGACTGATTCATGCGTTCGACCTATATCTGGGCCACTACGATTGCTGTTTTTCTCGGTGTGTGGCTCCTGTCAGGGCAGATAAATTCGGCCCCCCCAGTGATTGACCCTTCTATTGCAGAGAAGAATCGCACGAAAGAAGAAATCGGCAGTGATTCGGTCCCGACCCGGGTGCGCGCCGAGCGCATTCGCGCTGTTGAGAAAGTTCGATATGCCAACATTCGAGGCAAAACCCAAAATAAACGCACCGTTAACGCCAAAGCTGAGATTGTGGGCCGTGTCGTAGAACGTCGCGTTGAGCGCGGTGATGCAGTTACGAGGGATGCAGTGCTTTGCGAGCTGTCCATCGAAGACCGCCAAACAGCCCTTGTAGAATCACAGGAACTGGTCAGCCAAGCGCGCATTGATTATCAGGGTGCACTGCGATTGAAGGCCAAAGGATTTAACTCTGATAGCGCAATTGCGGCCGCCAAAGCGCGCTTAGCCAGCGCCGCGGCCCAGTTGAAGCGCCGCCAGTTAGATGTTGAAAAAATCCTAATCCGTGCACCATTTGCTGGTGTCGTAGAAGATGTCCATGTGGAAATAGGTGATTACGTCAACCCCGGACAGGGTTGCGCAACAATCGTCGACCTCAATCCAATGCTGATGGTTGGCCGCGTTTCAGAAAAAGACGTGCTCGACCTGAGTCTTGGTGAACTGGCGATTGGCAATCTGGCAGACGGACGGACGGTTCAAGGGCCCGTGACCTTTGTCGGTCAACAGAGTGACACACAAACCCGAACCTATGCTGTGGAAATTCAATTAGATAACACTGACAGAACGTTGAGATCTGGTATTACGGCCGAAATAAAGATTCCGGTGGAGCGCGTTTTAGCGCAAAAGATCAGCCCCGCATTATTTGCCCTCGATGACCGCGGCGACATTGGGGTTCGAATTTTAGACGCCAACAACATTGTGCACTTTCACAACGTCGACATAATCTCAGAGGACTCTGAGGGAGTATGGGTAACCGGCTTACCAAACGAAACTGCGGTGATTACTGTTGGCCAAGAGATGGTCGTTGCTGGTGAACGTGTTGATCCAGATTTTCGCGGTCGTCTATCGAACGCGGTTGCCCAATCTTTAAGCTCAGGCGCGTAATTGATAAATGTTCAAACTACTTGAAGCGGCAATAAGTCGGTCACGAACCACCCTTCTTTTGCTGTTCATGATTCTTTTGAGCGGCCTACTAGCGCGCTGCTCAATCCCAGTAGAGGGCGATCCGGACATTAGCGTGCCCTTCTTTGTCATCACGGTAGTGCACGAGGGTATTTCGCCAGAGGACGCAGAGCGCCTGTTGGTGATGCCGCTTGAAGTGGAGCTCCGTCAGGTAGAGGGCATAGAAGAAATCAATGCCTATGCGTCTGAAAACGCCGGAACCGTGATGGTCCAATTCGACCCGGACTACGACCTCGATCAAGCGCTGATGGACACCCGCGAGGCGGTCGACCGCGCAAAGGTTGAGTTTCCTAGCACCGCGGAAGAACCAATCATTCAAGAGCAGTCAACCAGCGAATTCCCGATTATTCAGGTCAATTTAGTTGGCGATGTACCTGAGCGAATGCTGTACACATTAGCGCTGGATCTACGTGATCTGATAGAGGCACAGCCCGACATCCTCTCAGCGGACCTCCTGGGCTCTAGAGAAGAGCTTCTAGAGGCGGTCATTGATCCGAAGAAACTCGAAACCTATGGGCTGTCGTCAGAGCAGATCATTAATAGCATTGCACGCAACAATCGACTGATCCCTGCGGGTAGTCTTGACAATGGCGAGGGCCGATTCGCCGTCAAGGTCCCGAGCGTGATTGAAAATTATTCTGACATTTACGATATCCCGGTGAAGTCGGACGGCGACAGCGTCATTGCGCTTAGCGATGTGGCCGAAGTCCGTCGGACTTTCAAGGACCGCACCCAATATTCGCGCGTGGACGGCAAAAAAACGATCGCTCTTAACATCGTCAAGCGTGCTAATAGCAACGTCATTCAGGCTATAGCCAACGCCAAGAGAGTCACTGAGACATTCCGTCAAAAGTTGCCTGCCAAAGTCGACATATTCTATTCCACAGATCAAGCACCCTACGCCGAAAGCCAAGTCGTGGAGCTTGAGGGCAATATTCTCACCGCTCTTTGCTTAGTCATGGTCATTGTTGTCGCCGCAATGGGCATTCGCAGTGGCTTGATTGTCGGCTTTGGAATTCCCGCGTCATTCCTCTTTTCACTGATCTTTATCTACCTGCTGGGCTATTCCTTCAATTTTATGGTCATGTTCGGCATGCTGCTGGGATTAGGTATGTTGATCGACGGCGCGATTGTTGTAACTGAGTACGCCGACCGCAAAATGATTGAGGGTCTTGCCAGTCAAGATGCCTACTTGGCCGCCGCGAAACGCATGTTTTGGCCAGTCACTGCTTCGATCGCTACTACTTTGGCGGCATTCCTGCCTCTGATGTTTTGGCCGGGCATCTCGGGCAAGTTCATGCGCTTTTTACCCGTGACCGTGTTTACCGTGCTGAGCGGGTCTTTGTTGTATGCGTTAGTCTTCGGTCCGGCGATCGGCGCCCTTATCGGACGCGCCGGCAACAAAGACCAAAATGCCCAAAAAAAGCTAGATGTATTGGAAAAGGGCGACCCTCGAGATCTGCAATCGCTGACTGGCCTGTACGCGCGAGTTCTGGGCTTTGCTACTCGCTACAGTCTCGTCACCATGGCAGCCACTTTGTTGATTTTGTTCTCAACCTTCTGGGCATACGGGAAATATGGCGGNGGTCTTATTTACTTCTCCCAAGCAGAATCAAAGTTCGCNAGTGTCAACATTCGCGCACGTGGGAACCTGAGCGTCGACGAAACTAACGCACTCGTCAAAGAAGTTGAGGACCAGGTGTTAGAGATCGAGGGTATTCAGCATCTGAGCGCCCGAACCCAACTATCTGGGCAACTGAGCCGCAGTGGCGGCAGTGACCGCATTGGGAGCATGTTCATTGAACTTTACGACGAGCCCTTGCGGCGCAACAGCGCTACAGAGATCCTTGAGGAAATTCGCGANCGCGCGGCGACTATCTCTGGTATTCAGGTGGAAGCCCGGGCAGAAGAGATGGGGCCGCCGGTGGGTAAAGATCTCAACATTGAATTGTCTTCGTACAATCGAGATCTGCTAGAACCTGCCGTAGAAAAAATCGTCAACTACATGCGTTCGGAGGTAGACGGTCTGCGAGACATTGACGACACTCGAGCCCTCCCTGGTGTTGAGTTCAAGCTTAACGTCGACCGTGCTCAGGCTGCAATCTACGGCGCTGATGTAAGTCAAGTAGGTATTGCAGTGCAGTTGGTAACCAACGGCATCAAGGTCGGCGAATATCGGCCTGACCGAGCAGATGACGGGGTAGATATCAGGGTTCGCTATCCGAGCGAGTCACGCGGTCTACTGGCTTTGGGCCAACTGCGCATCAACACAAACAAAGGGCTTGTGCCGCTGTCGAATTTTGTGAGTTTAGAGCCAATTCCGAATGTCGATACCATCGAGCGGCACAATGGCATTCCCATCAAGAAAGTCCTCGCCGATGTCGCGCCAGGCATTCTTGCAGATACCAAAGTTAAGGAAATTCAAGCCTGGGTCGATACTCAGGACTGGTCCCCAGATCTAAACATTATCTTCAGAGGAGCCAATGAGGAGCAGGCTGAGTCACTGGCCTTTGTAGGGGTGGCGTTTTCGCTGTCGCTGCTGCTGATGTTCGTNTTGCTGGTAACCCAGTTCAACAGTTTTTATCAAAGTACTTTAATATTGTTTGCCGTAATCTTATCGACGGCCGGTGTTTTGATCGGCTTATTAATCACCGGCAATCCCTTTAGCGCAATCTTGACCGGTGTGGGGGTGGTGGCTTTGGCGGGCATCGTTGTGAATAACAATATCGTGCTTATTGACACCTACAACAAACTGCGCGCGGACAACCCCGACCAAGACTACGTACAATTGATTGTGCGCACCGGGGCCCAACGTCTGCGACCCGTTATGCTGACTACCGTTACCACTGTATTCGGCTTATTGCCGCTGGCGAGCAATCTGAGCATTGATGTAATCAACCGTACAATAGTGCAAGGCGGACAGCTTTCTACTCTTTGGGTGCCACTGTCTCAGGCCATTGTCTCNGGCTTGACCTTCGCAACATTACTGACGTTGGTGACGACTCCAGCCATGCTCGCCATACCGCACCAACTTAAAGCCTTAGCGAAACGGCTACCGTTGCCCACAGTGCTGCGCCGCGCTAGGGCCTAGCCGCGCTGCGCTTTAGCGTACGCAATAACCCGCTCAGCGGCCGCGACGTGCAGATTTTCAATGAGTTGACCGTCTAGCTCGGCAACACCGCGTCCCTGAGCCTCTGCCTGCCGCCATGCGGAGATCACTGCACGCGCATGGGCCTCCTCCGAGACACTGTAGCCAAACACCGAGTTCGCTGTAGCGATCTGATCCGGATGTATTAGTGTCTTGCCATCAAAGCCCAAAGCTTTTCCGTGTTCGCATACTGCGAGAAAACTTTCGGTGTTGCGAAAATCCAAGTGCACGCCATCGAGAATTTCTTTGCCGAAATGTCTCGCTACCGCAACACTGCGTTGCAACGCATACGCTAAGTTGTGACGATCGGGGGTATGTGTTGCCCGCAACTCTTGTACCAAGTCGCTGGTACCCATTACCAAAACCTGCACACGCGGGTGTCCTGCAAAATGCTCCATGTCAATGAGTGCGGTCGGCGTTTCAATCATGATCCAGATGGGTAGATCTGGGTTATGTTCTTGCACCNGTGCGTCGATTTCCTCAACGTAAGCTCGGCTAGAGACTTTTGGGAACAGCAGTGCATCGATTGGCAGTTGCGCACAGGCGCGTAAGTCTTCGCTGCCCCACGGGGTGTCTGGGCCGTTCACCCTTATAATGAGTTCGCGATGCCCATACCCNCCTGCTGCAATTTGCTGAGCTAAATTACGGCGCGCCTGTTCTTTGCTTGCCACCGCCACGGCATCTTCCAGATCAAATATGACTGCATCGCACTGCAAGTCACGCGCCTTGTCCATGGCACGCATATTCGCGGCGGGCATATAGAGTGCTGATCGTCTTGGCCGCATAACTGACCCTAGTTTGTTTCCGAAAAGGTATTCTAATCTGGATCTGGGCTGGAATGAGCTGTGTTAGCATCCCTATGCATCGCCACCCGCCAACTGTGCATCAGAGCCCAGCTCTGAGGTTACAAATAACCGCGGGTCGCTTACTTTTTTGGGAGCAGACTTTGAGTACACAGACACTCGCGCAAACCACATTTGCACTNACCGGTCAGGTCATCGCNATCACTGGGGCATCTTCTGGATTCGGCTATCACTTCGCCGGTGTACTCGCCGCNCAAGGCGCGAAAGTTGTGCTGGGNGCNAGGCGNCTNGANAAGCTGGANGNCTGTGTCNAANANATCAANGCANACGGTGGCGAGGCGCTNGCCGTGCCGCTGGATGTGCGCGAAAAAGCCAGTATNGCGAGCTTTCTGGACGCTGCCTANGAACACTATGGACGCTGCGATGTGGTGATAAATAATGCCGGCGTTGAAGCCGGAGCAAAGACCTATCACACCATCGACGAAGATGACTGGGACTTTGTCCTCGACACTAACTTGAAGTCGGCATGGCTCGTTTCAAAGCTCTACACTGATCGCGTGGTGGCGCACAAGCAGGATAGCGGCAATATCATCATGGTGTCGTCAATTACGGACTCACGCACGATTAAGGGCCAGTTTCCATACGCCGTATCCAAAGGTGGTATGACACGAATGACTGAGGTGATGTCCCTAGAGGCCGCAAAATACAACATTCGCGTCAACGCCTTGGCGCCGGGGTACTTCCTAACCGATGTCAGCCGTATTCTGTTGGAGTCACCTATGGCCGATGAATTCGTGAAGGGAATTCCGATGCGCCGCACTGGCAATTTCCCGGATCTTGACGGCCCACTGCTGCTGCTGGCCAGCGACGCTTCGCGATACATGACAGGGTCAGTATTGGTCGTGGACGGCGGCCATATCTGCGCCTCGCTATAACTCAAACACTCAAACTGGAGGACTAAGCATGACTGATCTTCGCGCGTTGACAATTACCATTACTGATGAGGTTATTACGGATCTTAAGACCCGCCTTGCCCTTACCCGTTGGCCAGAGCAAGANACCGTCACTGACTGGACTCAGGGCGTTCCTCTGGCTTACCAGCAAGGCCTCATGGACTATTGGGCTAACGATTATGATTACCAGCGCTTAGCCAACCGACTGAACGCCTATGAGAATTTCGTTACCGAAGTAAATGGTCTAGACATCCACTTTTTACACGTGCGTTCGAGCCACGATCATGCGCGACCGCTGCTACTCAGCCACGGCTGGCCCGGCTCTATTGTGGAATTCTTGAAAGTAATCGGACCGCTCACTGAACCTCAAGCCCACGGCTTGGATGCCGCACAAGCATTCCACCTAGTGATCCCATCTCTGCCCGGTTATGGGTTTTCCGGCAAACCTACGCAAACCGGTTGGAGCGTGGAAAAAATGGCAGAGACGTTCGCAATGCTAATGGCACGCCTTGGCTATGAGCGTTATTTGGCCCAAGGTGGCGACTGGGGCTCTGCGATTACTAGCGCTATTGGCCGGCAAGATCCGGAGCACTGTATTGGCATCCACCTCAATATGATCACGGTACCACCCGACCCTGGTGCCGATGATCTGACCGAGCAGGAATTGTCGGGACTCGCTGGATTAGCGCATTACCAAGAATGGGATTCAGGCTACTCAAAACAGCAGGCTACCCGTCCGCAAACGCTCAGCTATGGCTTAGCCGACTCCCCCAGTGGCCAAGCAGCATGGATCCTAGAAAAGTACTGGTCTTGGACCGACTGCAACGGTGACCCGGAGAACATTCTCAGCCGCGACGAGATGCTCGACAACATTATGGTGTACTGGCTGAACAATGCGTCGGCATCATCTGGACGCCTATACTGGCANAGCTTTGGTAAGGGGCAACAACCGACCCAAGTACATGTCCCCATGGGCGGCACGATATTTCCAAAGGAAATCTTTCGCACCAGCCAGCGTTTTGCTGAACGTCTCTACACCAAGATCATTTATTGGAATGAACGCCCGAAGGGTGGCCACTTCGCTGCTTTCGAGCAACCCGAGGTTTATGTTGAGGAAGTGCGGGCCTGTTTCGCCTTGGTCGATGGTTAAATCGCTGCGGCTAAGGGTTCGCCCTCAACNGTAATGCGGTGCATTAAACGGCGTTGACCATGGTAGTCATTCACTGCCAAATGCCACGTNGCGCGGTTATCCCAGAAAGCTAGGGAGCCGGGTTGCCAATGGAATCGGCAGGTGTGCTCAGGTCGAGCAATATGGCCATAAAGAAATTCCAGCAATGGCGCAGATTCTTGGATTGACCAGCCTTCAATGTGCGTCGTGAACCCTGGATTCACATACAAAATCTCTCGCCCCGACAATGGGTGGCGGATGACTACTGGGTGCACGGCGTCTTGGGTGGCCTGATCGGCATTGGCAAATAAGCCGGTAACGTCATCCGGCAACGCTGCGGATTGGCCAAACACATGGCGAGAAGAATGGACTGCTCGCAAAGTGCGCAAGGTGTCTTTAATCCCCTCGGACAGAGTATCAAAGGCCGCCCCGCAGCCCGCAAACAAGGTATCACCACCGGTAGTCGGCACCTCTTTGGCGTAAAGTAACGAACCTAAAGCCGGAATCTGGTCATAGGAGTGATCAGTATGCCAGCCACCACCAATATTGAATTTCTGATCTGGCTCTTTGCGCACCTCAGCAATCTGCGGATAGTTCTCTACCGGCGTGAAGAATCTGTTGACGTTTATCTCACCCCAACCCTGCGCAAGGGCAATGTGAGCCTCCGGGGTTAATTGTTGGTTACGAAAAAACAGCACGCTGTATTGGGCATGGGCCTCACGCAGCTCGGCCAAGGTCGCTTCGTCTAAACAATTTAGATCTACCCCGCTGACTTCCGCGCCTACTGCGCCCTGCGGCTGAACAGTTATACCCATGGCCACTCCCCTATTACCCGCTGACTGCTAACGCCCACTGCGCTAATGATCCGGCAACTTGGCCGAGTGTCAAGTTTTGGACATCGACACCGACACCTTCTGTTTTGGTGGCGGCACAAAGAANATCATCACCCCAGACACCACATTAAACCCGGCGACTACCAGCAATGCACCCGCATATTCACCGGTCACATCCCGATAGTAGGACACTAGCCATGGTGCTGCTGCACCAAGGGCCAGGGCATAAGGCATGGCCGCCCCGCGAATGCTGCCAAGATAGCGACGGCCAAAGAAAGATGCCCAAATGACTTCCTGCATTGGAATCATGCCGCCCCAGCCGGTCCCAAGCAGAAANAATGCAGCATAAATCCAAAAAATCTCTTGGGCTGCCACGGCAAAAATGATGCAAAACAGCGCGACGCCACATATTGATGCGGATATCGCAGCCAAGGGTTTAGCCGGGCTGCGATCAATAAGATAGCCCCATAAAGGCTTCGACAACATTGCGGGCACCGATGCCACAGCGATAGCCCAAGCAGCGATCTCACGGCTGAGGCCGTTGTCGGTAAGGTAGGGTAAGGCCAGTAGCAACACCACAATGATATTGACGGAAAAGCAACCGAAGGCCACTACCAAGGCGTAAAAAGAAAATGTTCGTAATGCTTCTGCACGGGTGTAGGAGTTGGCAAATTCAGATCGCGCCCGATCTCCCTCGCCAGCAGCGACTTGTTGCGAGTTCAATCCGTCCGGATAGAGACCGAAGTCTTCTGGAGCGCGACGCATCATTAAAGCGACCGGGTACAACAAAATAGCCGAGCCAATGCCAAGCACGACCCAAGCTTGGCGCCAGCCAATAGTATCGATTAAGTGGGTGGCCAATGGGGTCAGGACAATCCCGCCAAACGACACTCCCATGGCGGCAATCGCCACAACAATACCGCGATTTACCACAAACCACTTAGAGAGGGTTACATTAACGACTAAGTTGCCGATCATGGCGCAGCCGACCGTGACCACGACACCGTTTAACAACCACCACATCCACAGCGAGTGAATCCAGGTGTGCATGCACAGTCCGGCGACAAGAATGGTTGCGCCAACAAGCATGATCGGCCGACCACCAAGACGGTCTACTTTCGTGCCGAGGTATACACCTACAGCCGCCATAACCCCCTGACCAATGGTGCGGGTCAGCGTAAAGTCGGCTCGCGTCCACCCCAACTCCGCTATCATAGGCTCCATAAAGGCGCCTAGTACGTAACTGTATATGCCAATCGCAACAAATTGCGCGACGAACGCCGCGCCGACTATGTAGTAGCCGTAGTAAATCGGTTTCTGCAATAGGCCTCCCTGGGCTGCGCCGTCAACGACGCAGCAGCGATTGGCTAACTATGCACGTAGAGCGGCGATCACTTCGTCAACAATCGCGTCCGCCTTGAGGGTCATTTGCTGGTCATCAGCATCCTGAATCGGATGCGCAACAAATACCCGCTTGGCGTCCTGCATACCCAAGGCTTCCGCTTGGGTTTTTGCCGCGTCAACGAATTCAGATGACGCGATCGAAACTGCCGGGGTGCCCTGAATCTCAAACCATACCGTGTCATGCAAACTGCACGTGGTACAAGAGCCTCAGTCCGCTAGCGCTTCAACAACAAAGTCATTGGCTGCATTGATTTCAGTACGCAATGCGTCCGGCGCAGGTTTAGAAAACGTCGGTTTGGTATAACGCGTGATTTCCACTTGGGGCAGCCGTTGCTCGAACGCCTCTTGCAAGCGATCTAGCAAAACATTGCCGCGCGGCTTAGATATATCCAAGAACGCCACTTTGCCTTTGATTACGTCTGGCCGCGGCGTAATCTTCCGCTCTAGAGGCACCGCCTCATTAGTCGGATCGAGAATCGTTAATGCCATTTCTGCTCTCCTGTTTCTCTTAAGTTTACAAAAAGCTTGGCCGTTAGGTACCAATTTTTTGCGATACGGGAATAGATCCGCGACTGCCAGTGAGCCAACCGTGGAAGCTGCCGGTAAATTTCCCTGCTTCACTGCCTGCNACAACAATATGAATGTCTTCATCGTCTTTGAACTTCTCAACGACGCGATCAAGTTGTTCATCGCCCATCTGCGCCGCTTGCGCCGGTTTTAAGCCAACCCCAGAGGCGTCATCTGCAATGAGTTCGCGATAGGTTTTAGCGCTGACTTCTTGCATGCGCCGGCGCACATCGGCTTTAGAGAAATCGCCGCCTCTGTTGAATGTATCCACATGCTCTGGTGATACCACCAACAATGTATTGGTAAAACTATATGCACGGGCATTGAGGATGGTCTGGTTAGCCTGACCGAGTGTGCCGGCCAATGCTGGTCCGTCGAGGGAACCCTCATCAACCGTCAATACCGGCCCGCTGGTCATTGCAAAAATGGTGACTACAGACTCGTCCGGTTGATAGCCCCGCTCTACGTGCAAAGGTTCCCAAGAGGAGCGCTCCTCCCATTCAGCGAAGCACATGGTGAATTTCATCGGATTAGACAGGGTCGAGCGCTCTGTACCCCCGGGTATGGCACCGCCAATGTTGCGCACTGTTAAGCGCAGCGCACGGCCTATTGTGGCATTCGCTCGGTTGCCCTGACCAAGCGCTCCGATACCCATATTCATGCCTATGCGATGGCGTATGGGACCGTTTACTACCATTACGGGGCTTGCACCCATGGTCGTTGCCATAACCCCATGGATATTAAAATCATCGGTACAAATGGCCTCAACCGCAGCGATGACTACCGGCAGATATTCGGGTTTACAGCCCGCCATAACGCAATTAATAGCGACCTTTTCTACCGTAACTTCGCCCATATTCGGAGGCATAACGGCAATTATTTCTTGCGGGTCGCGCGTGCTGCCATTCAGCATGCGGATTACTCGTTCCGGCGTTGGCGGGATCACCGGCAGGCCGTCGGAAAACCCCTGATCGAACATAAATTCAAACTCATCATCCAGACTGCCTACGTCTATACGACGCGCACGAATGGGACTGTTGTCAGCTTCCGCTTGCAGACGATCCGCGTAGGCTGGGTCCACAGACAAAGACCCGCAACCCGGGCGCCATTCAGGCAATACTGACCAATCTAATGCAAGGCCGTCTCCCGAACATTGCTCGAGCAATTCGCTGACCAGACTTTGCCAGTCGGCGCGCACGAAACCCACTTCCTGAGAAACAACGCTTCCCAAGGCATCAGTGACCAATAATGTCGGCACTGTCTCTACATCTGTTGCAAAAGAAACCTTCAAGGCGCTGTCATCGAGCAGTGAGAACGGCAGGTNAAAGTCCTGTTGGAGTTTTTCGTTGCCTTGGGCGGTTTGACCCACCACGAGAAAATCTAAGTGCGGGGCCAGTGCATCGTGCATAGCTGCAAGCACGGGCATCACCTCTCGACAGGTCGGACAGTCCTCTTTGACAAAACACACAACACTTTGGCTGTTGCCCGAGAAATTCTGAGGCGTGCCCGAGAGATCAGTCAATTGAAACGGCGACAGTGAAAGCATGCTCTTCCCTTAGGTGCAAAACGGCTATTGACGATTCCCAAGTCTATACCGACTATTAGAGGACGTTTGGAAAAATTGAGGGGAATCATGATGGCGACGAGCCAAGCGGAATTGCGCGAGTTTCGACAAGATGTACAAGGGTGGTTGTCTGAAAACTGTCCCGACGGCGCTAAAGGCCCGGGGCAGCAGTCCAATGGCAGCAGTATGATCACTCTCGAATCCGATGTCGCTCTGTGGCTTGAGCGCTGCGCCGAAAGAGGTTTTAGCGCCCCCACTTGGCCAACCGAATACGGTGGCGGCGGCCTGAGCGGCGCCCAAGCAAAAATTCTCTATGAAGAAATGGGTGCTATCAATGCGCGCACACCGCTGGTCGGTATGGGTATGTCCATGATCGGCCCAACTCTGCTGGAGTACGGTAACGACGCACAAAAAGCCGAACACTTACCGAAAATTATCCGCGGCGAGGTGCAATGGTGCCAAGGTTACTCCGAACCCAATGCGGGCTCGGACCTCGCGGCCCTGAATTCGCGGGCAGAGGACAACGGCGATCACTTTGTTATTAATGGACAAAAAATTTGGACCTCAGGTGCCGCAACGGCGGACTGGATGTTCGCTCTAGTGCGAACTGATTTCGATGCCCCGAAACACGAGGGCATCAGTTTTGTCCTNCTAACCATGGACCAACCCGGTGTTACCGTTAAGCCCATCCGGCTAATTTCCGGATCTTCACCGTTCTGCGAAACATTCTTTGACAACGCCATTGCGAGCAAAGACAACTTAGTGGGCGAACTGAATAAAGGTTGGACGGTCGGTAAACGCCTGCTGCAGTTTGAACGCTCGGGCATCGGCGGACTAAGCGGCGGCGCTCGACCCAGTAAAGCGGGCGCGAGCTTGGCGGACATCGCAAAACAGTACATTGGCGAAGCAGACGGACGCATCAACGACCCAGCAATACGTGAACAAGTCACAACGTTGAACATGAACCGCGCGGCGTTTCGTCTCACCGCCTTGCGTGCCAATGCCGAAAATAAATCGGGTGGCACCCCCGGAGCCGCAACGTCTATTTTCAAACTCTTTGGTGCCGCTCTGCAGCAGGACGGGGCTGAGCTAAAACGCGAATTGATGGGCTTTCGGGGGTTGGGCGCGGACACCGATAACGGCTTCAGCGCTGCCGAACTGACCGCTACCGAAGAGTGGCTGCACACGAAGGCAACGACGATTTACGGCGGCAGTAACGAGATTCAGGCGAATATCATTTCGAAGCGCGTACTGGGCTTGCCGGAATAACAACNAGCTACAATTGGGGAGCTAAAATGGCTGCTGTTAAAGGTTATGAATCAATCGAGGTATCCAGTTTAACNCCGCATATTGGTGCTGAAGTGAGCGGTGTGGATTTGCGCCAGCCACTGAGCAACGAGCAATTCAGCGAAATCTATCGTGCTTGGCTAGATTGGCAGGTTTTGGTATTTCGTGAACAAGACATTAGCCGCGACCAACACAAATCCTTTGCACGCAAGTTCGGCACCTTGCATGTGCACCCGATGCAGCACAGCTATGGCGGCGACCCGGAAATTCTCACAGTAAAAACCACAAAAGATTCTGCCTACACTGCGGGTAACGCTTGGCATACTGATGTGACCTGTGATGCAAAACCACCGATGGCATCCATGCTCTTGATCAAAGAACCGCCTGTTAACGGCGGTGGCGACACTATGTTTGCGAACATGTACTTGGCCTACGACCTGCTCAGCGATGTTATGAAAGAGTTATTGGACGGACTCGTAGCGGTGCACGATGGAGCAATTCCTTATCTCGGNAACTATCGGGTAGCACCNCCGGGGGATAAGGAATATCCGCGCAACGAACATCCGGTGATTGTTACCCACCCNGANACGGGGANGAAAGTTCTGTTCGTTAACAGTGGCTTTACCTCCCACATTAAGGGGATGCGCAATTGGGAGAGCCGCGCCTTACTGGACGCTCTACTCACACATATTGCCACCACTGCTCGACTCACCTGCCGCGTGGAATGGCAACCGAATACATTAACTTTGTGGGATAACCGCTGTACCCAACACCATGCCGTATGGGACTACTGGCCAGAGAGCCGCTACGGTGAGCGCGTCAGCATATTGGGGAATCAACGCCCTCAGGCCTAAGGGCGATCAACCGGTGTTGTAGTGTCTTGAAGCGCTGTAGCCGAGGCGGCCGCATCCGCGGATTCGANGGCTGCATCACNGTGCTCAGACTCTGTCTCGCTGGGCNNTATTGAGGCCGTAGTTTTCGAGTCTGCCCGATCCGGGACNACGTCGGCTGCCTTAGTGTCCGAGTCTATTGGATCAGCTGAAGGCTCCTGCAATGCTGGGGTAGCTGCATAATCCAGCAATGTCGGAACGCCTGCTTCACCACAGAGCGCATTCGCGCTCTTCGCCAGTTGTCTGTGCAGATCCTCATAGCTGCGGTTGAGGGCACGAAACTTTTCTGCTGTATCGGTGAATTCTTCGGTGACCCGCTGTTTGTAATCGGCAAGCTCCGTCTCCGTGGCCGCAAGTGCTTGTTCAAGCTCAACGATACGCGCATGGCCCAAAATACCTGAGCGCAACAAGTAATAGCCCAAAAATGCCCCGGCAATGAAAGCCAGAATTATGATCAGCAGCGTGCTCACTGTTTCCAAATCAGCTACTCCAAAGGGTGTTATTAAGTTAGTCAACGAATCCGCCGCCAACCCTGACCAGAAGTTTAGCACCGGCAGCAAAAATTCGATGCAAAGACTGGNCGAAACTGCAAGAATCGCGCTCTTTTTTCTGCCGCTGACACGCTACCGCCATGGTACAAACTGAACAAACATCTTTGATCGCGTTGCTAAGACCTGTCGCCGTGCTGGGTTGGCCCATGGTGCTGACTCAGCTGTTTATCATGGGNACAGGTTTCATAGACACTGCNATGGCCGGCCACTACGGTGCAGTTGATCTGGCAGGCGTTGCTTTAGGCGGAAACTTTATGTGGCCGCTGTTCTTTCTTGCCACGGGCATCAGCATGGCCTTGATGCCGATCACCTCGCAATTGCATGGAGCCAACCGGGTGGCGGAAGTCGGCCACCAGTTGCGGCAAAGCTTGTGGCTGTGTCTGATTAACAGCATATTCTTGATCGCAGCGCTGCAATACGCGACCCATATTTTTCTCTACGCGGGAATCGACGCCCACACCGCGCAGATCGCCGGTGATTATCTATACGGCCTATCCTGGGGTATTCCGCCGGTCATATTTTATATTTCGTTTCGCTACGTACTTGAAGGCTTGGGCCATACACGCCCGCCAATGATCATTGCAGCCAGCATATTGCCGCTGAATGCCTTGCTCAATTACGTGCTGATTTACGGCAAGTTCGGTTTTCCGGAACTAGGCGGTGTTGGCTGCGGCTACGCAACAGCAATGGTGTTTTGGATCGAATTGGCTTTTATGTTACTGGTTTTACGCAAACCTTATTTCCGGGTAACACAATTCTTCGCGAATTTCGAAGGCCCTCGACTGCAAACCATGGGAAAAATTTTTAAGTTGGGGCTGCCCATTGCCCTGACTGTTTTTCTGGAAATGGCATTGTTTGGCGTAATCGGTGTGTTCATTGCCAAGATCGGTGTCACAGAAATGGCCGCTCATTCCATCGCCGGTAACTTGAACTGGATGACATACGTGATACCCATGGCAATGGGTAACGCTGCGAGCATTCGAATCGGTTTTCTAATTGGCAGCGATGACCTGCATACAGCACGCGCGACCGCTTGGGCCATGCTGAAGTTCGCGATCGTTTATGCCCTTGGGATCAGTGTTCTTTTGGTCGCGTTGCGCTATCAACTGGTGAGCGTTTACACCACCGACGTTACTGTAACTGCAGTTGCTGTGGTGCTGTTGCTGTTTATCGCGGTATATCAGATCGTCGATGATACCCAAGTTGTGTTGGTAAGTGCCTTGCGCGGCTATAAAGACACNACTGTGCCGATGGTGATCAGCTTAATCAGTTACTGGCTNTTGGCGCTGCCCTTGGGTTATGCATTGGCNGAGGGTCTTCTAGGCAATGCTCCGCTGGGCGTTTACGGCTACTGGACAGGATTAACCCTTGCCTTGGCGATCGTCGCTGTTGGTGCNGGNTTGCGCCTGCGCTATATCAGTAACGACTTCCTGCGAATTCGCCGATTGAGCGCATCTGAAACTGCAGCCGCGAGCTGAACCTTACTCTCCAGCACGTAGACAACCTAAGCGCTCAATACTATGCTCGAAATAGAGGGTTTTAGGGTAGAGAGACGATGGGTTCACAACTAACGATCGGCGCTGCAACGGCTTTTGCGCTCGCGCTTTTCATAAACAGCGGCTACGCTGACATTAAACGTACGGCGTCGGGTCACCCTGACCTGACGGGCACCTATAACGTAGCGACTCTGACGCCACTGCAGCGCCCACAGCGCTACGGCGATAAACTAACGATAACCCCAGAAGAAGCCCAAGCAATCGCTGAATATTGGTCGAGTAACCTTGCCAAAGACGCCACACCTTCTGACCCAGACCGCGAGGCACCACCAGAGGGCGGTGCAGAAATTTATGTACCTGAATTCAGCGGTGCTGCGGGTAAAGTGGGGGGCTACAATGCTTTTTATGTCGACATCGGCGAGAGTAATTTCAAACTCGATGGCAAATACCGCACGTCGATCATTACACAGCCTGTAAATGGCCGAATGCCCAGCTTGTCGCCGCAAGGCATGAAAGCAGCCAGAGCGATGCAAGCTTTTTACCATGAAAATACCGGCACCGCCTGGTGGGTCGACCTACCCCAGGGGCCCTATGACGACCCTGAGTTACGGCCCTTGGCCGAACGCTGCATTATGGGGTTCGGTTCTACCTCTGGGCCGCCGGCACTGCCTGTGATGTACAACAACTTCAAGCGGGTCGTTCAAACCGATGACCACGTCGTCATCATCAACGAAATGAATCATGACGCACGAGTTATTCCCTTGAACGGCCAAGCAAGTTCAGCACCCGGCTGGCTGGGTACTTCTGTAGGCCGCTGGGAAGGCGATACACTAGTCATTGAGACCCAGAACTTCCGTGGAGAGCCCGGACTGACACTTGCGAGTCAAAAACTGAAGGTAACCGAGCGCATTTCGCGCATCGACAANAATACACTGCGTTATGCGTTTACCGTTGAAGACCCGAATTGGAGCGAGCCATGGAGCGGCGAGTACCCATGGCCGGCCACCAATGAAAAGATGTACGAGTACGCCTGCCACGAGGGTAACTACGCTTTAGGCGGTATCTTGCGCGGTGCACGACTGCTGGAACGCGAAGCCGTTGTCCGGAGTGACGCGAACAATGACCCTAGCCCTGCAGAGTAGGTTACTGAAAAATTTTTAGAATGCTGGAGAAGTCTTTGCCCTCAGCGTCCTCTGCAGAATCTTTGAGTTGCTGAAACAGTGCATGGGCTTGATCTCCCATAGGGGTTTTGGAACTAGAAGCCTTACCCGCCTTGGCTGCTAAGCCCAGATCTTTGAGCATAAGCTTGACCAAAAATCCGCCAACATAGTCGTTGCTGGCTGGTACCTCAGGCATAACCCCCGGATAAGGATTGTACTTTTCGAGCGACCAATTGCCGCCAGAGCTTTTGCGCATAATCTCCGACAGCACTGATGGATCGAGGCCATTGTTAACCCCCATCTGCAGCGCCTCGGCAGTTCCAGCCATGTGCACCGCTAATAACATGTTGTTGCATATTTTTGCGGTTTGCCCGGCACCCGCATCACCAGCACGAAAGATATTCGCGCCCATCGCGCCCAGCACGGCTTGGGCTGCGGCAAATGCATCCAGAGTACCACCGCACATAAAGGCCAGAGTGCCGGCCTTGGCTGCCCCCACACCACCGGACACCGGCGCGTCCAAACACTGCACACCCAGACTGTCCGCGTGTTGATGAACCCGCAAACTCGTGGTCGCTGACACAGTGGAGCAATCGATTAACAACGCACCCGAGGGAATCACTTCGAGTAAGCACTGCTCGTCAATCAGCAGACTTTCAACGATCTCACCATTAGGCAGCATGGTCAGCACAACATCCGCTCCAGACACCGCTGCGCTAGCACTGGTAGCGGCATCACAACCGAGTTTTACAGCGTTGTGCAACGCCTCAGTTGACACATCAAAGGCCCGGACACTGAACCCCTTCGTGCATAAGTTGGCGACCATGGGGGCGCCCATATTACCCAAGCCAATAAAAGCAATGGTTTGTTCATTGGTGCTCATTGCTTTTATCCTTTTGTTTTAGCGTGCCACCGCGCCGGCCGTTTTTCGAGAAACGCGGTCACGCCTTCAAACTGATTATCGTCTTGCCACAATTCTATAAACCGTTGCCGCTCCAGCGCGTAGCCGGCACTCAGNGAACGTTCGCGCGCAGCCATGATCAGTTCCTTACAGTACTCTACCGCGGTAGGACTCTGTTTTTGTATCGGCTCAACGAGCTTTAAACAATGCTGCAACGCCTCACCANAGGGCACCACTTCAGACACCAATCCGATCGTGAGAGCTTGCTCGGCAGACAACCGCTCGCCCAGCAACACCATTCGTTTNGCCCACTGCTCGCCCACCAGCCAGGCCAGTTGTTGGGTGCCAAGCCCACAAGGCANNAGGCCCACCGCACACTCNGGAAGTGCCATCTGTGCATGTTGCTCGGCAATGCGCACATCACAGGCCAACGCAACCTCCAAGCCACCGCCCATGGCGTAGCCATTAATAGCGGCAATGCTCACACCTTGATAGGCGCTTAATACCTGAAATGCAGCACCAAACGCCGTTGAAAAATCCGTCGCCTGAGCCACATCACGATGGTGGAAGCGCTGCAGGTCCGCACCTGCGGAAAAGAACTTGTCGCCAGCACCGGTCAAAACAAGCGCACGATTACTGCTGTTGGCATTAAGCTCTGCGACGATTTTCTGCAANAGTTGCAGACTTTCTGGCGTCCACGTATGCGCAGGTGGATTATTAAAGGTCAGCACACTGACGTAGTCACGGTGCTCGAGGATTAACGCGTCGCTCATTTTAAGTTCTCCGTACCATTAGGCTGCAGCAATCGACGCGCGATAATGACNCGCATAACTTCGTTGGTGCCTTCCAAAATTTGATGTACCCGAGCATCGCGAAAAAAACGCTCNATTGGAAAGTCNCGCAGNTACCCGTAACCACCGTGCAGTTGCATTGCCTCGTTACAAACCTTGAAGCCGACATCCGTCGCAAAACGTTTTGCCATTGCACAATAAGCGGTTTTCTCGGGGTGATTGAAATCCAATGCCCACGCGGCTTTGTAGACCATTTGCCGAGCCGCAACCAATTCGGTGGCCATGTCAGCCAAACGAAACTGCAATGCTTGAAAGTCTGCAAGCACCTGACCGAATTGCTTGCGCTCAGACAGATAACGCTGGGTCATATCGAGCGTCACCTGAGCGGCACCCAAGGAACAGGCGGCAATGTTAATACGTCCGCCCTCAAGGCCTTGCATAGCGATCGAGAACCCATCGCCTTGCGCACCCAACAAACAATGCAACGGAACCCGAACATTTTCAAAACTGATAGCGCGCGTCGGCTGACTATTCCAACCCATTTTTGTTTCATTTTTGCCATAAGTCAGGCCCGCGGCATCGCCGGGCACAACGAAAGCGCTGATGCCGCCAGGACCATCGGCTCCAGTGCGTGCCATGACCACCAAAACATCGGTATCACCGGCGCCGCTGATAAACGCTTTCGCGCCGTTTAACACATAATCCTCACCATCCCGCCGGGCCGTGGTGACTAGGGAGGCGGCGTCAGAACCCGCATTGGCTTCGGTCAAACAATAGGACGCCAATTTCGTACCCGCGGCTAATTCCCCCGCCCAGTCCCGCCGAACTTGCTCGGTCCCCCACTTCGCCACCATCCACGCGGCCATGTTATGAATCGAAAGATAAGCAGCGGTGGACGTGCAGCCTTGAGCCAGTTCCTCGAGAATCAGAGCGGCATCCAGGCGCATCAGACCGGTGCCGCCGACGTCAGCAGGACAATACATTCCACAAAAACCTAGTTGTCCGGCAGCGCGCAATGTGTCTACCGGGAAGATTTTCTGTTCGTCCCAAGTCGCCGCATTCGGCGCCAACTGCTCACGGGCGAATTCCCCGGCAACATCAACAAACGCATCCTGTTGTTCGCTTAACGCAAAATTCATGTTTCTCCCTTACCGTTCTGCATAAATCAATGTGATATCGGCAGCCGACTGAACCGGACTTAATCGACTAGCTTAACCTCTGTTATGCCGGGACTCAGCTTGAAATTCGTTGGATTTCAGCGTCCGAACCTGCTCATCCAGCATTTTATGTGACCGTCTTTTCACTGTGAGGAGAGCGAAAGCTCAACCGATAAAGAGTTACATGCCCCTACCGTTTGGGGGAATTAGCGAAAAAAGCATAACGAAATAAGAATTTATTTCATTTTCAATGTCAAAGCCTGCGAGTTTTTTGGTAAATTCGTGTGGCCAGAAAATGCATAAGAAGACAATTAAGATATAGAGGCTATCCGCGGTTAAGCGAAGCCAAGCGTAGCGCTAATTAGAGAATCTTTTCGGGAGCGAAAAAGAACAATATGGCTAATACATTTCACCTCGCCGTTCCTGCTGGCGACCTTGCAGAAACGAAACGATTCTACTGCGACATTTTGGGCTGCGCAGAGGGTAATCAGGAACCCGGTCGCTGGGTTGACATTAATTTTTGGGGGAACGAATTGACCTTGCATCAGAGTCAGGAGCAGTTGCCCGGCGTGAGGCATGACGTGGACATGGGCAATGTTAGCGTACCCCATTTCGGTGCCCATCTTAGCGAAGCCGACTTTCAAGCACTAAAGGTAAGGATCGAGGCGCATAGCGTCGAGTATCTCGACCCGCCCT
>PAFJ01000023.1 GCA_002704325.1 Gammaproteobacteria bacterium
TTTAGATCCAGTGGTATCCGTCAGCGATCGCGGCTTGAGTGACGGCATTATCGCGGAAACCGAGCGTGCGCTCATGGATCACGAGCTCATCAAGGTGAAGGTCGATGCATTACAGAAGTCCGACCGCTTGGCGATTACCACCGCACTGGCCGAACAGACTCGGGCAACGGTTATTCAAAACATAGGGAAAGTTGCGGTCTTATATCGGAAAAACCAACGCGCTAACCCGAAACTTTCAAATGTTTCCCGCTTCCTAGGGTGACGCTTTTTGGCAGTTCCAATCCGCACCTAGGCGGCCAAACTCCACCTAACACTAGACGCCTCTAGCAAACTGCTTATTTGTGTTCGACGTCGCTGATTTCGTACTCTTTCTCACCGCTTGGCGAGACGACGACAACCGCATCGCCTACGCTCTTCCCGATCAGTGCCCGCGCAATGGGCGACATCACTGAAATTTTGCCCTGTTTTAGATCGGCTTCGTCTTCGCCGACGATTTGGTAGCTGATGCTGTCATCAGCTTCGCCGTCGTAGAGCGTAACCGTAACTCCGAAGATGACTTTGTCACTCACAGTGATGGTTGTAATGTCGATAATCTGAGCATCAGCGAGGCGACCTTCAATTTCTTGGATTCGACCCTCATTAAAACCTTGTTGCTCCCGAGCCGCGTGATATTCGGCATTTTCTTTGAGATCGCCGTGGGCCCGCGCTTCAGCGATCGCTTGAGTAATCTCCTGACGCAACGCTCCCTTGCGGTAGGCAACTTCTTCCCGCAATGCTTTCGCGCCGTTCAATGTCATCGGCGTAGGCATATCACTACCCCTGCTTAAGTCGACTGTGTAAATCCTGCAAGCTCCGCACTTGCTCTCCCTGACCCTGCCGAATGGCGATACAAAAAGCCTCTCCACCCGTCAAAGTAGTGGTGTAACACACCTTGTTTTGCAACGCGAGACGACGAATAACCGCCGAATCCGCAATAGACTGCCGCCCTTCGGTGGTATTTATAATCAAATCTATTTGCTCATTTTTCAACATGTCAGATACATCAGGGCGACCCTCATTAACCTTTTGGACCTTACCGCACTCAATACCTGCCGCCAGCAATACTCGCTGGGTTCCGGAAGTCCCCACCAAAGAAAACCCGAGCGCTATAAGCTCATTAGCNACATCAAGCAGATGCGCCTTATCGGAATCTTTTACGCTCAGAAAAGCCCTGCCNCCCGTGGGTAAAATATCACCAGCGCCCAAAGATGCTTTTGCAAACGCTTCACCAAAAGAATCCCCTACGCCCATAACTTCACCGGTTGATTTCATCTCCGGTCCTAAAATAGGGTCGACCCCTGGAAATTTTGCAAACGGAAACACCGACTCTTTGACATGATGAGTTTGCGGCACGATTTCTTCTGTGAACTTTAGATCAGTCAGCCGGGTACCCACCATACAGCGCGCAGCAACTTTGGCCAGAGACTCACCAATACACTTGGAGACGAATGGCACTGTGCGCGACGCGCGCGGATTAACCTCCAAAACAAACACGTCATCGCCTTGCACCGCCATCTGCACATTCATCAGACCCACCACCTGCAACTCGAGCGCAATATCTTTTACCTGCTGTCGGATTAGATCCTGAATATTCATCGGCAGATTATAAGGAGGCAAAGAACACGCCGAATCTCCGGAATGAACACCCGCTTGTTCAATATGCTGCATGATGGCGCCAATCACCACTTGCTCGCCATCACAGACGGCGTCTACATCCACTTCTACCGCCTGGTTCAAGTAACGGTCGAGCAAAACTGGCGCGTCATTCGAAACATCCACTGCGGTTTGCATGTATTGACTGAGCTCATCGTCGTTGTAAACGATTTCCATAGCCCGACCACCGAGCACGTAGGATGGTCTAACGATAATCGGGTAGCCTATTTCAGCTGCACGGGCCAACCCTTGCTCTAAATTTGACGCCAAACGGTTAGACGGCTGCCGCAGGGACAACTTTTCAACCAATTGCTGAAACCGCTCCCGATCTTCAGCGCGATCAATTGCATCAGGGGTGGTGCCAATAATCGGCACCCCACGCGCCTGCAAATCACGCGCGAGCTTGAGCGGCGTCTGTCCGCCAAATTGCACGATCACACCCTTAGGTTGCTCAATATCTACTATCGCCAATACATCCTCTAAGGTGACGGGCTCAAAATAGAGACGATCCGAGGTGTCGTAGTCGGTAGAAACGGTTTCTGGATTACAATTCACCATGATGGTTTCATAGCCATCTTCGCGCATTGCCAAAGCCGCGTGCACGCAACAGTAGTCAAACTCGATGCCCTGACCAATTCGATTCGGCCCACCACCAAGCACTATGATTTTATCGCGCCCCGAAGGATTCGCTTCGCAGCCTTCCTCATAGGTGGAGTACATGTAGGCGCTGCTGACTGGAAACTCAGCGGCACAAGTGTCGACACGCCGATATACCGGACGCACCCCACAAGCCTGACGTGCCTCGCGAACCGTATCTTGGTGCGTACCAAGCAACTGCGCGAGCCGCATATCTGAAAAACCCTGCTGCTTCAGTCTTCGCCAATGGCTGGCGTCTAACTCCGCAGGCGTCATACCGTTCAGCGCCTGCTCGGCAACAACAAGGTCAGCGATTTCGGCGAGAAACCACGGATCAATTTTAGTGTGCTCAAATAAATCTTCTTGCGTCATGCCAATGCGCAACGCATCCGCCACATACCATAAGCGGTGGGCGCTAGGATTTTTCAGCTCGCGCTTGAGCACACTGCGCCAATCCGAATCTTGTTGGTCGAGGACGCTATCCAAACCAACAAAACCAACTTCCAACCCGCGCAAGGCCTTCTGCAGCGATTCTTGAAACGTCGCACCAATCGCCATGACCTCACCGACAGACTTCATTTGCGTTGTTAAACGACTGTCCGCTTGGGGAAATTTTTCAAAGGTAAACCGCGGCACCTTGGTTACGACGTAGTCAATCGTGGGTTCAAACGAGGCCGGTGTAACACCGCCAGTAATGTCATTTGCCAGTTCGTCAAGCGTGAACCCAATCGCCAGCTTTGCCGCAACCTTGGCGATCGGAAACCCAGTGGCCTTCGAGGCGAGGGCTGAGGACCTCGATACCCGGGGATTCATCTCAATGACCACAATACGCCCATCGTCGGGATTAATCGCAAACTGCACATTGGAGCCGCCCGTTTCAACGCCGATCTCGCGCAACACCGCTAAAGAGGCATTGCGCAACAATTGGTATTCCTTGTCGGTCAGCGTTTGCGCAGGCGCAATAGTAATGCTGTCCCCCGTGTGCACACCCATAGGGTCCAGATTCTCAATCGAGCAAATGATGATGCAATTATCATTACGATCGCGCACCACCTCCATTTCGAATTCTTTCCAGCCCAGTAGCGATTCATCAATCAGCAGTTCAGAGGTTGGCGACAGGTCCAATCCTCGAGTACAAATCTCTACAAATTCCTCACGATTGTAGGCAATCCCGCCGCCACTGCCGCCCATCGTAAAGGACGGACGGATCACACATGGGAAACCCANTTGGCTTTGCACTTGCAGCGCTTCTTCTAGGCTGTGTGCAATTGCAGACCGAGGCGTGTCCAAACCTATGGACTTCATTGCGCGATCAAAACGCTCGCGGTCTTCCGCCTTATCTATCGCGTCTTGGCTGGCGCCAATCAGCTCTACCCCATATTTCTCGAGNACCCCTTCGCGCACCAAATCTAACGCGCAATTCAAAGCAGTCTGCCCACCCATAGTCGGCAGCAGCGCATCAGGGCGCTCTACTTCGATGATCTTGGCAACCGTCGTCCATTCCACAGGCTCGACATAGGTAGCATCCGCCATAGCGGGATCCGTCATAATGGTCGCGGGATTAGAGTTGACCAGAATGACTCTAAGCCCCTCATCTCTTAGGGCTTTGCAGGCTTGAGCGCCCGAGTAATCAAATTCGCAAGCCTGACCGATTACGATTGGGCCAGCACCCACAATCAATACGCTTTGAATGTCCGAACGTTTAGGCATCTTGCGCTCCTGGCATTGTCAAAGCTCGATCCGCCATCATCTGTGTGAATCGATCAAACAGGTGTTCGCAGTCTTGCGGACCGGGGCTNGCTTCGGGGTGGCCTTGAAAACCAAACGCCGGAACATCCGTACGCGCCACACCTTGAATGGTGCCATCGAAAAGCGATTTATGAGTGCACCGAAGATTGGCCGGCAGATTGTCAGCGTCGACAGCGAACCCGTGATTCTGACTGGTAATCATGACTACGCCAGTCGCAAGATCCTGTACCGGATGATTAGCGCCATGATGTCCGTGGGACATTTTCATGGTCTTGGCACCACTGGCAAGCGCTAAGAGCTGATGACCCAGGCAAATTCCGAAAATAGGCAGTTCGATAGCAAGCAATTGCTTGATTGCAGTGATGGCATAATCGCATGGCTCAGGGTCACCCGGCCCATTAGATAAAAATACTCCATCGGGTTTGAGCGCCAAAACCTGTTCGGCCGTCGTCTGGGCCGGCACTACGGTGATACGACAGCCCTTGCCCGCTAAGATACGCAGGATATTGCGCTTAACCCCAAAGTCGTAGGCCACTACATGATAAGTAGCATCACCGAGTTCCCCATAGCCTGTGGCCAAATCCCACGGCGTCTCGGTCCAATCACGTTGAACCCCGGTGACCTCCTGGGCAAGATCAGCGCCAGCAAGCCCGGCAAAGCCCTTGGCCAGATCTAACGCTTGGCCTTCCGCGTTAGCCTCTTCAACCTCTACCCCAGCCAAAATGCATCCCGCCATTGCACCTTTTTCACGAATCAACCTAGTTAAACGGCGGGTATCTATGTCCGCTATTGCTACCGTTTTTTGCTCAACCAAAAACTCGCTTAACGTTTGACGACTGCGCCAATTACTCTGCAATTTTGGGGTCTGGCGGATCACCAAACCCGCCGCCCAAACTTGATCTGACTCGAAGTCCTCAGGATTAATCCCTGTGTTGCCGATTTGCGGGTAGGTAAGCGTGACAATCTGCCGACGATAGGATGGATCTGTGAGGATTTCTTGGTAACCGGTCATCGCCGTATTGAATACCACCTCCCCCACAGTGGAACCACTGACGCCAAGAGAACGGCCACGAAAGACGCTACCATCCTCAAGAACTAAAAGAGCCGGTATCAAAGAAATCCCCTATTCACCTTTCCTCCGAACACAGGAGCACATTCTGGACTCTGACATGACGCCCGCGCTAACGATGCCCTGCTCTTAGGCGAGCCGAACAGACAGCAACCAAATCAGATTTTCACTCCCTTCCCCGGCAGATCGCTCGGGGTGAAACCAAGCTCGAAAGCGGTAGGATCTAGGGGCGAGCTTGGGGGCAAAAGTATACCCATGCCGACCAGAAAAATCAGCAACAATCCTCTTATCGATTGGGAAATTCGTCATTACCCAAAAAAATTGCGCCAGTATGAATTGACCGCCCTGATGTTTGCGGGCTCAAGCCACGACGTCACTGATTGCATTGGACATGCGGCCATNACCGTTAAACCCACCCCACGCACACCATCGCCTGCTAAGCACCAAATCCCGGTTATTGGATTTTCACGAAGACACGCTCAATTAATTGGTCGNTGGGCAATGCTCTGCCAAGCTGCACTGGTGANCCCGGAGAAAAGACAACCCGTGCTGATGCAATACCTTACTGCACTGTTCCATTCCAGCATCGTGGTAATCGCCAACCCAGGCTAGGAGGTCTGCAGAGGCCTTCTGCNNGTCACTTGCNAGCAAATTCTGTCACCGTACCNNTNGNGCTCGCGCTGTTGCAGGCAACGCAGCAGGACGNANCNAAAANGTGGATGTGNNTATTNTGCGGNNACAANCCCGCAAACCGAGATAAAGTCGAGCGCCCGTCTAGGTCAACAAATCGTCCATCGAGTACCAACCCGGTGGCTTGCCACTGACAAAAGACACAGCCCGCAAAGCGCCTTGGGCGAAATTACTGCGGCTTTGTGCGCGATGAGTGATTTCTAGCCGCTCACCCTCTGCGGCAAACAGCACCGTATGCTCACCCACAATGTCTCCACCGCGTATGGTCGAAAACCCNATGGTGTTGCGGTTCCGGGCCCCGGTAATGCCCTGCCGGCCGTAAACTGCATCTGTGGTCAAATCTCGGCCCAACGCTTCGGCCAGCACTTCACCAATACGCACAGCTGTGCCGGAGGGCGCATCAATCTTGTTTCGGTGGTGCGCCTCAATCACCTCCACGTCCACCGAATCACCTAACGCTTGGGCAGCTCGCGCGACCAACTGAAACAGCAAATTCACCCCCAGGCTCATATTTGGCGACGTAAACATCGCTATTTTGTCCTGATGGGCCCGCAATATCTGCAGCTGTTCCTCAGAAAAGCCCGTGGTACCGATCACCATTGCCTTATTTGCATCAGCACACACCTGGGCCAAACCCAGCGTTGCTGCCGGCGTTGTGAAGTCGATGACAACATCGAAACTGTCAATTTCGGCGATAGGATCGCTGCTCACAACTACACCAAGATTGCCAACCGCTGCCAATTCCCCAGCGTCTTGCCCCAGGGCTGGACTGCTTTCGTGCTCAAAGCCAGCCCCTAGCGTCAGCTCTTCAGCAGCATCAATGGCCTGCACTAAGGCTCGGCCCATTCTTCCTGCTGCTCCTGCAACGGCGACTCGGATCATTTTTCCCCCGACGAACGATAGACTCGTTACTTTGATGCTACGACTTTAGCGTTTCAAAAAAATCTTTCACACCATCAAACCAAGTTTTACCTTTCGGTGAATGCTTATCACTGTCTCCCAAGGTCTCTTTGAGTTTTTCAAATAGCTGCTTTTGCTCGTCGGTAAGCTTTATCGGTGTCTCTACCAGCACTTTACACAACAAGTCGCCTACGCCCGCAGCACGGACCTGAGTGACCCCTTTACCACGCAAGCGGAATACCTTACCTGTCTGTGTTTCTGCAGGAATCTTCAAGCTCACTCGGCCATCAAGCGTCGGCACTTCGAGGTCTCCCCCTAGTGCCGCGTCGGCAAACGAGATAGGCACTTCACAATATAAGTGTCGCCCTTCGCGAACAAAGATCGGATGCTCACTGACTTCGATCTGGACATACAAATCCCCTGCCGGCCCCCCATGGGGTCCAGCTTCCCCTTCACCAGACAGCCGTATGCGATCGCCGTTATCTACCCCAGCCGGTATTTTTACCGACAAGGTTTTCTGCCGCTCAACGCGCCCAGCGCCTCCACAGCTAAGACACGGATCTGTTATGACTTTCCCCCGGCCACCACATCTGGGACACGTCTGCTGTAAAGAGAAGAATCCTTGCGACACTCGGATCTGGCCGCTGCCGTTACAGTCTGGGCAAGTCGATGCCGACGTTCCGGCTTTGGCACCCGTGCCGTTGCAATCGGTACACGTTGCAAGCACAGGAATACGGATTTCCATGGTGTCCCCGCTCACAGCCTGCTCGAGACTCAAGCGTAGGTTGTAGCGAAGATCTGAGCCCCGTGCAGGACCACTGCGACCACCGCGCCCGCCTCCGAAAATATCACCAAAGACATCACCGAAAATATCGCCGAAATTACCCTGACCACCAAAGCCGCCGCCCTGGTTGGGGTCTACACCTGCATGACCGAAACGGTCGTATGCCTCGCGCTTTTCCTGATCCGTTAAAATTTCATAGGCTTCGGTAGCCTCTTTGAACTTTTCTTCAGCCTGAGGGTCTTCGCTGTTGCGATCTGGGTGGAACTTCATCGCCAGGCGTCGATAGGCCTTTTTTAGATCGCCTTCAGATGCGCCTCGATCGACGCCTAAAACGTCGTAATAGTCCCTTTTTTCCATACCTGTTCAGCCTATCTAGTCTTACCGGCTCATCTGTTGTGTTGCCTGACGCCAAAATTGCGCCGTGGAAAACACAACGCGGCGGCACCTACTGGCAACCACCGCGCTCTGTCTAAGAACCAACCGCTCAGAGCCGTTTAGCCCTTGTCGTCTTTGACCTCTTCGAATTCAGCGTCTACCGCGTCGCCCAAATCGTCATCTGCGGCGGCTTCTCCAGCACCGGCGTCAGCCTGCTCCGCGTACATCTTTTGCGCCAACGTCGCGGAGGCCTCAGACAACGTTTGCATCTTCGCTTCAATTTCTGACTTGTCGTCGCCTTTCAATGCTTCTTCGAGCTCTGTGGCCGCTGTGTGTATCGCTGTTTTCTCTTCTTCAGTCGCCTTATCACCAGCGTCTTCAACTGCTTTACGCGCGCCATGAACCAAGCCATCCGCCTGATTACGCAGAGTCACCATCTCTTCGAATTTCTTGTCCTCTTCAGAATGCGCTTCCGCATCTCTGACCATCTGCTCGATTTCTTCATCTGACAAACCACTGGAAGCTTTGATGATGATGGACTGCTCTTTACCGGTCGCTTTGTCTTTTGCTGAAACGTTCAAAATACCGTTAGCGTCGATATCAAAGGCCACTTCTATTTGCGGCGTTCCACGGGGCGCGGGTGGAATATCACTCAGGTCAAAACGACCAAGCGATTTATTTTGCCCTGCCTGCTTGCGCTCACCTTGCAGCACATGGATTGTCACCGCCGTTTGGTTATCGTCCGCGGTTGAGAACACTTGGGTCTTCTTGGATGGGATCGTCGTGTTCTTTTCAATCAACACGCTCATCACCTGGCCCATGGTTTCGATGCCCAAGGACAATGGCGTAACNTCGAGCAACAACACATCGGTGACATCNCCAGACAATACTGCCGCCTGAATCGCCGCACCCATGGCTACCGCTTCGTCNGGATTCACGTCGCGACGCGCTTCCTGCTTGAAGAACTCCTTAACTTTTTCTTGCACCAGCGGCATGCGAGTCTGACCGCCCACCAATATGACGTCATCGATGTCGGAAGTGGTCAGGCTGGCGTCATCTAACGCAATCTGACAGGGGCTGATGGTTCGATTTACTAAGTCCTCGACCAAAGATTCTAGTTTGGCTCGAGTTAACTTCAATACTAGGTGCTTGGGTCCAGTCTGGTCTGCGGTAATGTAGGGCAAATTGATTTCGGTCTGCTGGCTATTCGACAACTCGATCTTGGCTTTTTCTGCAGCTTCTTTTAGCCGCTGGAGAGCCAACGGGTCATTGTGCAAATCAAAACCACTATCTTTCTTAAACTCCTCTGCCAAGAAATCAATAATCTTAAGGTCAAAATCTTCACCGCCTAAAAAGGTGTCGCCNTTTGTTGAGAGCACCTCAAACTGATGTTCGCCATCCACCTCTGCGATCTCAATGATGGACACATCGAAGGTGCCTCCACCGAGGTCGTAAACTGCAACCTTGGCATCGCCGCGCTTCTTATCCAGTCCGTAAGCCAGGGCAGCAGCCGTCGGCTCGTTGATAATCCGCTTTACCTCAAGCCCGGCGATTTTACCCGCGTCTTTGGTCGCTTGGCGCTGGGAGTCATTGAAATAAGCNGGGACAGTAATCACCGCCTCCGTAACATCTTCGCCCAAGTATTCCTCGGCGGTTTTCTTCATTTTCTTGAGCGTTTCAGCAGACACCTGAGGCGGCGCGAGCTGCTCATCTTTAACCTCTATCCAGGCATCACCATTACCGGCCCCAACGATCGAATATGGCACCATCTTTATGTCTTTTTGCACCACGTCATCCGCGAATTTGCGCCCAATTAAACGCTTGACTGCGAACAANGTGTTTTGCGGGTTGGTA
This sequence comes from Gammaproteobacteria bacterium, assembly GCA_002704325.1. Taxonomy (GTDB): domain Bacteria; phylum Pseudomonadota; class Gammaproteobacteria; order Pseudomonadales; family Azotimanducaceae; genus UBA4421. Next base: position 9,750 of record PAFJ01000023.1, read on the forward strand.
ACCGCCTGTCGCTTGGCGTTTTGGCCGACTAGGATTTCACCATCATCGGTATACGCAATTACCGACGGCGTTGTGCGATCGCCTTCCGAGTTCTCGATTACTTTCGCATCACCGCCGTCAAGAACAGCCACACAGGAGTTGGTCGTTCCTAAATCAATTCCGATGATTTTTCCCATTTTCTATCTCCGCTTATCTTGCTATGAAGCCCTGTTACATTGGCTTCCGATTAATTTTGTATATTTGGTCAGACCAACTTACTTCAAGGCCTACTGGGTAATTTAACCAGCCGCTAAGAATCTGCTGCTTTGGTCACAATTACTTTTGCTGCCCGCACAAGTCTTTCATTGAGCAAATAGCCTTTTTGCATCACTTCCATTACCGAATTGGGTTCGGCATCTGGATTCGGCACCATGGCCATAGCTTCGTGCTGCTGCGGGTCGAAGGGCTCCCCTAGGGGATCAATTTGCGCTACACCGGAGCTTTCTAGCGTCGATATGAACATTTTTAGGGACAACTCAACCCCTTCCGCAATGGCCTCAGCACCTTCCGTTTGATTTGCGGTTTCGACCGCTTTTTCCAAACTATCAAGCACTGGAAATAGGCCATTAAGGAGCTTTTCTACCGCGAATTTGTGAGCGTTTTCGACATCGCGGCTAGCGCGGCGACGGATATTCTCCGATTCAGCAATGGTGCGCAGCAACTGGTCTTTGGTTTTGGCTAACTCCGCTTCCAATCCACCTGCCTCGGGCGACTCGCTTACCTGCTCAGAGTTCTCCGGATCACCATTGCCGTCTTCCGGCATTTGCTCGCTGTTTTGTGTTTCGATGTTTTCGTTCTCGCTCATAAGCGCCCCGTGTCTAATCCGTCGCGGTTATATGCGGCTACAAACGACGAAAACAAGGGCTCTGGGCCGATAATTTGGACAAATTTTGGAACGCTTCGAATTGTGCCGGATCACGCGTTGCGCATGGCTGCGCTGAGCACTCGCGCAGTCACGTCAACCACCGGGATCACGTCCTTGTAATCCATACGCGTCGGGCCAATTACCCCTAGCACACCCGCCAGCTGCCCGTTGACCTCATATGAGGAGGTCACAAGCGACATGTCTCCGAGAGGTCGATAACCTGACTCCTGTCCAATGTAGAGTTGCACGCCACTGCTCTGCAGGCATTGATCCAGCAAATGCAACACCCTGCCTTTGCGCGAAATCGCATCAAACAAGGCCCGTGCAATGTCTGTATCTGCTGTGAAATCCAATAACCGCCGCTCGCCGCTGACCACCAATTCTTGATCTTCGGTAGGTGGGCGCTGCGCTGGCAATGCGCTTTCTGCCATGGTCAACGCGCTATGCAACACCTCGTCCATGCGGGCGCGATCGGCTCGCATACTCGACATTACCGCCTCGCGCATTTCTTTTAATGGGCGCCCGCCAAATTCCTGATTAAGCAAATTAGCGGCCTGAGCTAATTCTTGATCGCTAAAGCTTTGATCCAAATGGATGACACGATTTTGCACGTCTCGGTCATTCAAAACCAAAATTACCAGCACTCGCTGATCGTCAAGCCGGAGGAATTCCAATTGACGCAGATGGCTTTGATTACGCCGCGGGGTCGTTATAAGGCAGGTCATTTGAGTGAATTGAGACAACAGCTCNGAGGCTGTACTGATCAGTTCCGACGGGCTTAGGTTCGGGTCGAGTTCCGCTTCCACCTCGCGCACTCGTTCTTCGTTCCACGGTTCTACACTCAATAANGTATCAACGAAAAAACGCAGCCCTTGTTGCGTAGGAATCTTGCCNGCAGAGGTNTGNGGAGAACGCACCAACCCCATGGACTCAAGATCGCTCATGACATTTCTAACCGTCGCTGAGGAAACCTCGACGCCAGGCAGGGTTGCAAGCGCCTTGGACGCTACAGGNGTGCCTTCAGCGATATAGTGCTCGACTAATAGTTTGAGCANCTGCTTAGCCCTTGGATCAGGATCTGCCGCGGTTGGCGCAACGCTGGTCAGATCAATATCTGTCATTGTCCAGCATCCCAATTCTTATGCTTTGCATGTGTGTAAANAGGTTCATTAAATACTTTGCCTTGGCCTAGTGAATTTTATACCAGCCAAGCAGCGTCGATGCATCATTTGATGATGGCTTGAGAGGCCTCGGGGGATTAGGATAAAGATGCCGTTCACGCACTGACCAGCAAACGACTATAACCATGCTGAAACAATTGACCATCCAGAACTATGTCCTCGTCGAACATCTCGACATAGGGTTTAACNGCGGTTTAACCACCATTACCGGCGAATCAGGCGCTGGCAAATCTATATTGCTCGGCGCGCTCAGTCTTTTATTAGGCGAACGCGCGCGCAGCGACACGGTTCGGCCGGGTGCAAGCAAGGCGGACATCAGTGCAGAATTTGCTCTATCAGCTAATGCCCCGCTGCAACAAAAACTCATCGCCGATGAACTGATTGACGCGGACACTCAGGATTGTTTATTGCGCAGAGTCATCAGCGCCGAAGGCCGCTCGAGGGCATTCATCAACGGTGTGCCTGTCACTTTGAATTATCTTAAAGAAATTGGCGATACGTTGGTGGATATACAGGACCAGAACGAGCATCAAAGGCTCACTGACCGGAGCGTGCAGCGCGCCCTGCTGGACGACTATGCCAAGCAAAGCGCACAAACTGCAAAAGTTGCAGGGTGCTACCAGACTTGGCAAACCACCGAGCAGCGCATCAGCGAATTGCAAGAACAAGTGGCCTCTCAGGACGATCGACGCGAGTTACTGAACTACCAGCTGCAAGAGTTTAATGCCGCCGCCCTGCAAATTGGCGAGATCGAACACTTAGAACGCGAACAAAAGCGTTTAGCTCAAGCCCAAGAAATCTTGCTGACCTTAAATCAAGCGCACGCCGAATTAGACGCGTTAGATCATCTAAGGTCGACTGCTCGCAGCATTGCCGACATCGANGACCGGCATCCACAACTGCAATCGAGTCAGGACACCTTAATGTCGGCGCTCAGCTTNTTAGATGATGCGGGTCGCGACTTACGCCATTACCAAGACCAAGTTGTTGTCGACCCGCAGGCGCTACAGGACACAGAAACGCGTCTGCAACTGATTTACGACCTCGCACGAAAACATCGGGTACAACCCGAACAGCTGGTAGAACATGCGCAGTCACTGGCTAATGAGTTAGACAACATGAGTTCAGCAAGCAGCGATCTGGCTGAACTCATAGCCGTCCAGCAGCAGCAGCACGAGGCTTATTTGGGCGAGGCGCAAAAACTGTCAAAGGCGCGCCGCAAACATGCAAAACCTTTTTGTTCTGCTGTCGATGAATATATCCGCGCGCTTGGTATCGCTGACGGCGAGCTCAGCGTGATATTTCACGAACAACAGAGCGAGCATGGTCTGGAACAAGTGGAATTAAATGTCACCACCAACAAAAACTTTGCTGCGGGGCCGCTGGGCCGAATCGCCTCGGGTGGCGAGCAAACGCGTATCAGTCTGGCCATCCAAATCGTCGCTGCGGCAAACAGCGCCCTGCCCTGTCTGGTGCTGGATGAAGCTGATGTCGGCGTCGGCGGTACAACAGCGGATACCGTTGGGCGGATCTTGCGTGATCTTGCGGCGCACACCCAAGTGCTTTGTGTCACTCATGCCCCACAAGTAGCCGCCCTTGGGCAGAATCATATGCGGGTTAGCAAGGACGGCGACCATACCAATATCCAACCCCTAAACGACGATGACCGAATCGAGGAACTTGCGCGCATGCTCGCAGGCGCCGACGTCAACACTAAGGCACGCACCTACGCCAAAGAGCTGTTGTCGCAAGCCGCTACAGGATAAACCCCCAAGGCTAAGATCATGTGTATTGCCTCTGGCCAGCACCGCTTCGCGTGAGTAGTATGCGCGCCATGAAAGTTCTCTTAACAATTAGCGTGAGCTTGTGCCTTCTGAGCGGCTGTGGCCTTGCCAATATTAAGCTTCCAACGCTTTATAAAGTCGCGATACAACAGGGCAATGTCATCACCCAAGAGATGGTAGACAAGCTCAAGCCTGGCATGACTCGTCGCCAAGTCGCCTTCGTCATGGGAGAGCCGGTACTGAGAGATCCTTTTGATGACACGAAGTGGGTGTATTTGTACTCCATAGACGTCCCCGGCGTGTTTAACGATGAGTCCCGTTTGGTATTAGCGTTCGACGAGAACAATTTACTCACCACGATCAGCGGCGATTATGCGCCAGGCGCTGGCACAGAGGCTGCTGACGAAGCTGCAGACCCGGCAGCAAGCGGTTAACGCTCTGAACCGGCCCCGTGCTGCTGTTGTGCACGCAGTCGACGAGCCGTTTTCGCATCGGTAACCAGCGGTCGATAAAGTTCTACGCGGTCACCAGGTCGCGCGACTCGTTCCAATCCGCACTGTTCGCCAAATATCCCCGTAACTAGTCGAGTGCANTCCACTTTTTCAAAATGCGGGTGTGTTGATGCGATGCTCAAACAAGCGCCCACCGTACTGCCCTCGGGCACCTCGATCTGACAGCGCAGAATCCGTTCGGGTTCTGCATAGATGACTTCAATCTGCACACCAATATCCTTTAGGCTTTTGCTTGGATGCGCTCAGCAAAGGCATCCACCATGCGGTCACTCACCGGTCCCACAGCACCACCCAAAGTTTTCATCAGCAGGCCTTTCGCAACGAAATCCAGATCGAGCGCTACGCGGCAACCTTCCGCTCCTAAGGCCTTAAAGGTCCAACACCCCTCGAGCCGCTCGAACGGACCGTCGCGTAGCGACATCTGAATCCGCTGGGATGGCTGGCACAAATTCGCAGTGATGAATTCTTGGCGTAAACCACGCGCTGACGCCGTGACTTTTGCCAGAACCTCGCTGGCGCCGTCAGCAAGGACTCGAGTGTCCAGTATCTCGACGGACTCACATCCCGGTAGGAACTCCGCATACGCCTGCACATCGGCAACCACCTGATAGGCGGTAGTTACCGGCACCATTAACAACAAGCTGCGCTGGACCTGGGACACCTTATCAACCGATGAAAAAGGGTAAAAACGTGTAGACAAATACCGCAGCCACCCCAAGAGGCGCCATCACCCCTCCGACCACCCGCCAGCAAAACATTACCCGCTTGCTGGTCACTTGAAGCTGCTCACGTGCGATACTTTGGGGCAATACCCAGACCGCAAACAACGCAATTAACAGGCCGCCCAATGGCAACATGATGTTTTGCGACAGTTGATCCACCAGTTCGAAAAAATTCAGGCCGAACAGCGGTTTTAGATCTGCCCAGATGTTAAAGGAGAACACCGTGCCAAGGCCGAGTAACCAACAAAAGATGCCAAGGCTGATCGCTACCCGAGAACGCTTGGCATTGTATTCTTCGACAACATAGGCGATTGCCGGCTCTGTTAGCGAGATTGCCGAGGTGATCGCAGCAAAACTGACCAAGACAAAAAAGACGGTGCCAAATAATGCGCCCATGGGCAGTTGTCCAAATGCCAACGGCAGCGTTACAAACATCAAGCCGGGGCCCTGACCTACCTCAAGACCATTAACAAACACCAACGGGAAAATCGCCAGACCGGCCGCGACTGCTACAAACGTATCCAGTGCGACGATGGTCAAAACCGTTGAGCCAATATGGGAGTCGCCCGGCACATAGGCACCGTAGGCCATCATGGTGCCCATACCCAAACTCAGGGTAAAAAAGGCCTGGCCCATGGCTATAAGCCAAGTCTCTGGGCCCACCACTGACCAATTGAAGTCAAACATGAATGCCCAGCCCTGAGCGAAACCACCTGAGCTTATGCTGTATCCCAGCAAAACCAGCAATAAGACAAACAGCAGCGGCATAAACCATCTGATGGCCGCTTCCAGCCCCCGACTGACACCCCGCGCCACGATCCAGATGGTGATAACCATAAAGGCACTGTGCCAACCCATCATTTCCAAGGGGTCTTGTTGTAATTGGTCAAAGGTCGTTATAGCCACTTGCGCCGACGCGGCATCGAAGGTTCCTGAAGCGGTCAGCCAGATGTAGTTCAGCGCCCAACCCGCAATAACCGCATAGTAGGACAAAATTAATACGCCAGCCAAAACACCCATCCACCCCAGAAAGGTCCAGCGCGCACCGGCTCCAGCCTCTTGGGTGAGCTTACGCATGGTATTAATTGGGCTCGCTCGCCCCTTTCGACCTAGCATCACTTCGGAAATCATGATCGGCGCACCAACAAAGGCCACGCATACCAAGTAGATCAGCACGAACGCACCGCCCCCATTTTCACCGGCGATGTAGGGGAATTTCCAGATATTGCCAAGGCCCACTGCAGAACCTGCAGCGGCAAGTACAAACAGCCAGCGGCTGGACCAACGGCCGTCGGTGGATTGGGTGGAGATTGACATGCGCTATTCCTTAACCAAACTGGTCACATTCTACATTCGCAAGAGCCTAATGGCGAAAACTCGCCGGTCAGCCAGCGATTGCGGATTTACAAGCTGCTACACTTACCTCTGACCTTCCTATTACTTATAGTCCCCGCATGGCCAAGTCCGCAAAAAAAGCAGCCCCCGGCACCATCGCGCAAAACCGACGGGCACGCCACGACTATTTTATCGAGCAGAAGTTCGAGGCGGGTGTAATGTTGATGGGCTGGGAAGTTAAGAGCATTCGCGATGGCAAAGTGCAACTCGCCGAAGCGTATGTGCAATTACACAAAGGCGAAGCTTTTCTCGCCGGCTGCAACATCACACCGCTACTTAGCGCCTCGACCCATGTGGTTGCGGAGCCCCAGCGCGTACGCAAATTGTTATTGCATGCCAAGGAGCTGGCCCAGCTGTTCAGCGCCAACCAGCAAAAAGGTTATACGATCGTGCCGCTGGCGATGTATTGGAAAGGCAATAAAGTAAAATGTGAAATCGCTTTAGGTAAAGGTAAAAAACAGCACGACAAGCGGGACAGCTTGAAACAAAAGGATTGGCAACGAGACAAACAGCGGCTGTTTAAAACAACCGTGCGTTAATTCGCAGCAACAACGCCGCGACGCCAGTGGATCATTTCCAAAGCAGCAACAGCTGCTTCAATGCCTTTGTTGAATTCGTCATCGCTGCTGCGATCAATCGCTTGCTGAATATCAAAAACCGGTAATATTTCGACCACCACGGGCCGGCGAAATTCGTGCATCACTTGGCCCAGGCCACGCATGCTCTCTTCGCTGATCATCTCAAAATGCAGAGTGTCGCCTTTAACAATGACACCGAAACAGATGATCGCGTCGATATTACTGGCAATGTCTTCGGCAAGCAGATCTCGCGCAGCAAGCGGAATTTCTAATGATCCGGGTAAGGTGTGCTGCTCGATATCGGCATAACCCGCTTGGCGAAGTATGGTGTCGCAGGCGCCCGCCATGCTTTCGACATGCGCGGGGTACCATTTCGATTTAAGGATACAAATACGACCCGGCGCCGCAATGACAGGCAATGCTGAGGTATCGACCAAAGTTTTCATGTTAACCAGTGTTTTTTAGTGACCGGTCGGAACACATCCGCCAAGTCGCAGTTTCTTGGTCCAATTCGATTTCGCCTTCTGCGGCCAATTGCGAAAAATCCGCGCGCAGCTGCCAAACCGGGATGGGTGAGTTGTCCGCTCTAAGCTGCTCCGCAACGTCGGCTGGCGTCGTCTGCTTACTGCCATCGGCAGTAAGATCACGAATGATCGATAAGACCTGTTCAATACGGCGGCGGTCGATGCTCAAAATCCTCTCCAGATCATTCTTTCCAGCGCGAGTTTGTACCAGAAACCGGCTACTCTCGCCAGAGTTGGGCTTGTCGATATCCCTGCAAGCGCCGCTCTAGCCCAGCGCGCAAACCATCATCGGACGGTAAAAGCGCAGCAAGCGCCTCGCGTTGGATGACTATCGCGCGATCAAATTGTCCAGTTTCGGCATAGGCAGCCGCGAGAGTATCCAGATGTGCCGGGCTGGGTTCTGCCTCAACGGCCACTGAAGCATGGGCCAAGGCGCGCTTTCCATCGCGTAATTCTACATCATCGAGAGTGGCTAGCAGCCACGCCAAGTTGTTATGCGCAGCAATACTGTCTTGTCTGGCAGCAGCAGCAAACCAATCCCTAGCCTGCCGGCTTCGGCCTTTGTCCAGCAACATGCGCGCCCAGCGTAACTGCCCTTCCACATTCCCAGCATGGGCGGCGCGCTCATACCAATAAGCCGCTGACCGATCTGATGATAGTGGCATTAGCTCTGCTTGATAGAGATAGCCCAAACCCACATCGGCATCTGCGTTACCGAGCGCCGAGGCCTGCAGAAACAATGCTTGAGACTCAACATAGTCCTTTGGCACCCCCGTTCCTGCGAGGTAATGGTGGGCCAGTCGAACCATCGCCGTAGCTGATCCTGCTGCAGCCGCTTGCCGCAACAATCTATTGGCCTCAGACAGCGGCTCAGAGGCCGTTAACTCGCCGCCAATGTGCATAAAAGCCAGCGCCACCAATGCGTTGGCGTCGCCGGCGGTGAAAGCTTTTCGATACCAGTCTGCTGCTTGCTCCGCGCCTGTTGGCGAGGCGCGCAAACTGCGCGCCAGATGAGACATTGCCCGGGCGTCGCCGTTTTCCGCGAAATCTGTCAATAAGTCACGAGCCAGCGGAATATTTTGATCAATCCCACGGCCGTATAAATGACCTAGGGCCAAAAATAAATCGGCATCTTGATGGCCTAACTCACCCGCTCGAGCAAACAAATTGAGCGCCAAGCCGTCGTCTTGGTCTACACCTGCCCCATCCCAATAGAGCCGCGCCAAGGCAAACAAGGCCATTGGATTTGCCGNATANAACTCTATAGAGCGGTTGAAATCGCGCGCGGCGGATACAGGCATNCCCTCGGATGCAAAAGAAAAGCCGCGCAGATAGTAGGCGCGAGAGCGCTCAATCGCGGAGATCCGCGGATCGACTAGAGCCGGAGCGAGGTAGGCTCGGGCAAGACTGTTTTCGTCCTGATCGATTAGTTGCACAGACTTTTCAATAGCGACTAAAGGATCGGCCGCTAGCGAGGGCAACGCGCAGATGGACAGCGCAAAAGAGCATATAAAGATCAAAGTTCGACGCGACATTGTACGGATCATAACACCGAGAATTGACAGCATCTTGGACGCCGCCGGCAAGACCTTTACACCAATCGTTTTGTCGGTTACTTTCCCGCCGCTTTCTTTGGGCGATAGACATTGATCTTACGGATTCAGCAAAGTTTTGGCTTACGCAGATGGCTCGGCGGCTTTTTGTTGCTCGCTTTCTTGTGCCAACAGAACATAGCTGTTAGTCACGATCATCACGACCATAACTCTCAGCATGAATTTGCAGACCATCATCAAAGCGCACCTGCTGATGCTGATGGGTCATGCGGCCCTTGCACTGCATCTGACCAATCTTTGGCAACAGGGTTCATCGACACCCTATTCGCAATCCAAACCCCGGCGGGGACCACCGGGGGCGCGGCAACCAGACCACCTTGGGTCAATTCGGACGAACAGCATTTCCCCAGGGCACCACCCTTGTACCAACAAATCTTTTGATTCCTTAACTGAGGGGCCCGCCGCCCAAACTTAGTAGCCGCTGATTCGCGGCCATAGATATATTGTTGGTAAAAAAATGAAAAAGCATAATCCATATGCACTTGCGACATTATCGCTGTGCATTTCTTCTATACCGGTCGTGGCGCACAGCGACGATCATGCGGAAACTGTTGATGAAGTAATCGTTACTTCCTCCTACGTCCGCTCTAGTCAGATTGAAAAACATTCACTAGTCATTGATGGCGACTCGATAAATCAAGGCGCGACCCAAAGCCTCGGGGAGACGTTAGACGACTTCGTCGGCATTTCGACCAGCGACTACGGAGCAGCGGTGGGGCATCCCATCATCAGAGGCATGTCTGGTGATCGCGTGAAAATCATGGCCAACGGGGTCCCGGTGAGGGATGTATCCGGAATCGGGGCTGATCACCTCAATGAGGTCGATCTATCCAACGTACAACAAATAGAGATAGCTAAAGGACCTTCATCACTGATGTATGCGAGCGGCACAGCTGGTGGCATCATCAATATCGTTGACGGCGCAATTGCAAAGTCGGACATCACCACTAGTAGTCTCCGCATTAGCGCAGAGACCCAGACGGTGAACGATGGGTCATCAGGATCTTTGTCCTACAGCGGCAACATTAGCGGCTTAAATCTCACCTATAGCTTTAAGGATGAACGATTTGGCGACTACGATATCCCCAGTGGCGCCGTCGTCCACTCAGAGGATGAGCATGGCGACGAAGGCGATCATCACGACGAGGAAGATACCGGATTTCTGCCAAATACCGATCTCGCATCAAGAAGCCACAAACTAGGCTTATCCAAGACCGGGGACTGGGGCCATTTTGGTGTTTCTTACTCTGACATCGAAAGCACTTTTGGCGTGCCGTTCCATGGTGATGANCACAGTGAAGATGGTGACGATCACGGCGATGATCATGATGACGATCATGGCGACGACCATGATGACGATCACGGCGATGACCATGATGACGACCACGGCGATGATCATGATGACGATCACGGCGATGATCATGATGAGCACGAAGGCGAGAGGATTTTCTCCAATACGGACTCAAAAACTATCGATCTAGATGGTTCTTTTAATCTTAACCTCGGCATGCTGAACAAGCTGTCCTTTACCTACCGCGACTCTGATTACTCACATACAGAGCAACATGCAGAGGAGGAGGGAGAGCACGGAGACGAGCACGATGAGCACGGCGACGACCATGATGACCATGGCGACGATCACGATGAGCATGGTGATGAACACGGCCACGCTGGCCCAACCACCTTCACCAACGACTCGAGCGAGTTGCGTGTTGTATTCAATCTAGACACCGCAAGCTTTAACCAAAGTTTGGTACTGAACCTAGTTGATGAGGACACAGCGATCGTCGGCGATGAAGCGTTCATGAACCCGGTGGATTCTTCCGAAACTTCGTTCGGTTACTACATGTCTAAAAATTTCGATGCCTTTGAATTCGACTTTGGGGCTCGAATAGACAGCGTAGAACGGAACGGCTCGATCACCATGCACCACGAAGACGAGGATGATCATCACGATGACGAAGATCACCATGACGGGGACGAGGGCGACCACGACGAGCATGAGGAAGAGCACGAAGAAGAGGTAACGAACCACTCATACAATACCGACATGACCAGCTTGGCGGCGTCAATCAGCAGAGACCTTAGCGATTCGCTGACGCTCAGCGCGGGTGCTGCTTTTGTCAGTCGGGCACCCTCCTCATCTGAGCTATTCATGAATGGCCCGCACCTAGCGACTGGTCGGTTTGAAGTTGGAAATCCAAATCTAGATAACGAAACGCATCAGAACTTCGATCTGGCTTTGAACTATTCCGCCAACAGCTACTTCGCATCGCTGACCTTTTTCAGTAACTCCGTAGATAACTATATTTATCTGGTAGACGAAACTGAGGAAGCACATGAGGAACATGAAGACCACGATGACCACGCCGGTCTCATAAGGGCCGATTTCTTGCAAAATGATGCAGACTTTAGTGGCTATGAACTGGAGATTGGAAAAACATTCGAACTGAACTCAGGCTCACTGACACTCGCTTTCGCGAGGGACTCGGTGATTGGCGAGCTGAGCGACGGCAGCGATGTTCCAAGAATGGTCCCTGCTAGAAATATCTACTCGGCCTCGTATAACGGTTCAACGATAGGCGCCGAACTGCGCTTTAAGGACGTCGAAGAGCAGACACAAGTGGCTACTGGTGGGACCGCCACCGACGGCTACCAGATGTTAGATTTTTCCATGACCAAGGCATTTAGGATGGACGGAGCGCCAACACTAAACGTTTCAATCTTTGGCAAGAATCTGCTCAATGAGGTTGCCCGAAACCACACTTCTTTTGTAAAGAACGAGGTACCTCTGCCAGGCAGAAACTACGGTCTGAAATTTAATTTCGAGATTTGATCCGCTGATAACAAAGTGGCGTGCTATCATGCCGCCACTTTGTTTTGACGGAGCCAGAAAACAGCAAGTCAAAATCGCGCTTAAAGATAGCGTCCCAAAGATTTGGGGGCGACATGGTTTCGACGCGGATATCAAAACTTGCGGTGCATGCCGAGAGGGTAGTGACTCTCGTAAAACAATCGCTGTAACTTTTATAGTTGCCAACGACGAAAACTACGCACTAGCGGCCTAAAAAACCCGCTTACGTCCATGATTCGTTTCTTGCTAGGAGAAGTGGACGGCAAAGCAGCAAGATCGCGCGGATGTCTCGCCCGGGGCTGAACCGTTAAAACCAATCGGGATCGCTGAAAGTACCCTGACCGTCGGGTCACTGGACGCTAAATTAATAGACGGACTCTAAGCATGTAGAGCCAATAATGGCGAGCCAGCGGACGCGGGTTCAACTCCCGCCGCCTCCACCATTTCACAGTAGTGCCATGTGCAGTATTATAAACTTTTTGTTTATATAACAGTAAGTTACTGCACTCTAAAGCATCCTACTGTACAGTAGTGACCTGCACGAGCACTGTGTTTTAGTAACACAGTTTGTTACACAGGCAGGGAGCTGCGCGCCCTTTGGGTAGAAAAACCGCCCTATTAACGAACACTCAAATTCATGGGTCTAAGCCAGGTGAAAAGGAATACACCCTGGCAGACGGCTTAGGTCTACTGCTGCGCATCAAGCCGACTGGGCGCAAAACCTGGTTATTCAATTACCAACGTCCGCACAGTAAACGACGCAACAATTTAACGCTCGGCCACTACCCAGAGGTCAGCTTAAAACAAGCTCGCGATTACCGTGGCGAGCTGAGAGCGTTATTAGCGATCGATATTGATCCCCAAGAACACCGCGAAAAAACGCAAGCAGCCGCGCGCGTTGCGCTAGAGCAGACTTTTGAACAAATAGCCGCACTTTGGTTCGAAGTTAAGCGCACAGCAGTCACTGAGGATTACGCAAACGATATTTGGCGATCTCTCAAGCTGCACATATTCCCATCGCTTGGGAAGCTTCCAATCGATCGTCTCAGAGCGCCCGCGGTAATCAGCGCGATCAGGTATTTGGAGAAAAA
>PAFJ01000024.1 GCA_002704325.1 Gammaproteobacteria bacterium
CCGAAATCCATTCCTGCGTCTGTCAAAATTAGAGGATTTACAACCGTGATATATGCCATGGCTAGAAAAGTGGTAAGCCCAGCGGTCACTTCGCGGCCAACAGTCGTGCCGTTTCCGTCGAGATCAAAATACTGATTTAGCGATTGGAACATAGGGAAATAGTTATCCGGCTTTATAATTGGAGTAATTTTTTGAAGTTTTGTGCTTTAGTAAAAAGCACACGATCTTGAGTAAACGGTACAGGAAAATTTGCCGATATAAATGTCCGGCTGTACAAAAATTTCGCTGAGTTCGGGCAAAACTAGCACCATCTAAAAATTCAGGTAACAGGCAGCATTTCGTAGCCCGAGGATTTGTTAGCCAGATACCGATTTTGATGCCTATTTTTCAGCAATCTTGCCATCTCGATACGACATGGGCGGGCCTTGTTGCGGATAACCTATCTGTTATTCACACCGTTCAAAGGTATTTTTGATATGTTACGGGCATTGGGGATATTGGAAAAATCATGCAGCTAAAAATTCAACTTACTTTCGTCTTGGCATCGGTTTTCGCGACTTTACCTTGGATGAACGTGGCAGCGGATGGTGAGAATATGAAAGAACAGCACCCTTATGTGTTTCATCTGATTCAGGCGGATCTTTGGGAGGCTGCGAAGACTACTCCGGACCGGATATATTACCCTCCTACGTATCAACAAGACGGGTTTACCCATGGAACTGCCAACCCTGAAAAGCTTTTGACGGTAGCAAATCACTTCTACCAGGGCGTGGTTGGAGATTGGCTTTGTCTCCGTATGTCGGTAGATAGCCTAAGAGCGACTGGAGTGGAAACGATATTTGAGGGAACAGCGCCGGTTGGCGATAAGCCCGCGGATTTCGAAGGTTCCAACGAGGAGCTTTACCCGCATATTCTGGGGGGNATCTCGCCAGACGCGGTTATTTCGACGCACAAAGTAATACGAACAAACGACGGCGAATTCATTTCGATCGAGGGAGTAGCAGAATAAGACCAGCGAATACCAATCGCTTTTCGGAGTTCTGCTTTAACTGGCCACGGATTGCCAGCGCTGGTTTGAGTCGATGCGTCGTGGTCGACTTTGGCCGCCCGCCAAGCTAGGCAATTCGCAATCTAAGAGGGTGCGTCAACCCACTGAGCTCTAGGTACACAAGTTCGCGTTAACGACGGAAAAATGCGTCTAAAAACGCCTCTAGAGGGTTCTATACGCTTGCGATCTATTCGTCCTCAAAGTAGCATAAGTGATTGATCAGAAAGCATCTTTTATGGCGAGCTACTGTTTAATTTCCAGAAAAATTTGGAATTCAATGCGGCGTCCGACGTGATTTTCAAAAACCCTTTGTATGGCGATTAATCAGTTTTTGCATACCGCCTTTTGACGTGCCTCCATGAACCAAAATAGAAGTTATATTTGAGTACTCGAAATGGAATTTGATTCAAAATCCGTAGATATAGAAGCTTTGACCCAAGCGTACCAGCAGTTCGGGTATGTTGTTTTAAAGGGGCTTATATCGGAAGCGACACTTGGAAAAATCGAAACAGACCTATCGTTGGCTCAAAGTCAGCTTGTCGATGGTGAGTTGGATGAGAAATTTGGGTCCCGACTTCTCGATGAACCAGGAGCCTTGATTGACGGCAAGCCTTACAGGCATTACGTAATCAATTGTTCTGATTTGTCTGCTGCAGTCGCCGAGGCCGCTAGCATGCAAATTTATAAAGACGTCGCCCGGCGAGTTTTCGCTGTCAAGGAACCTTGGTTGAATGACTATGCGCGCTTTGGCGTTGTTTATCAGGACTCGCGCGCGGATGCTGGGTCGAAGTATTCGCGCATAGGCTGGCACTCGGATTTTAATTCTGATGAGGCGAGCGTAGCCTGGCCAAGCTTCGCATTTACCGTCCATATTGACAGCACGTCGCCGGCCAATGGCTTTCTAAGGGTCGTGCCTGGATCACATCTGAAGGAAATAGATCGAGATGAGATCGGCAGCTGGGCTTTCGGCGCTGTTCCCGGAGAGGTCCCGGTCTTCGCAGAACGCGGCGACGTCATTTTGCACGATTATAAACTTTGGCATTCGGCTGCTCGAGGAACGGCAGATGGCCTGGCCGGGCGGCGCCGCCACGTGCGCGGCTCTTGGTATGGAGGTCGATACTTGCCGCGGGAGCATGGGATAGGGGAATTTTACAAGAACGCGGCCCGGTAACCTGCTGGATATTCAGCGAGCGTGGCTGAATTCCAAAAAGAAACTTTAAGTTCCTCTGTGGAGGAGGCTTTTTCCGTGTCTGCGGCGGAGCCTTTCATCGAAATTGATGGCGTCAGTAAACGCTTTCAGCTGAGTCGTTCGGACTACGTCGATGCGCTAGACGACGTCAGTTTTGAAATCTATAAAAACGAGTTTGTTGCGCTGGTAGGCCCCTCGGGCTGTGGCAAGAGCACCTTGCTTCGCATGATCGCGGGATTGGATGAGCCGAGTGACGGGACGATTAAGGTGGGACATGACCACCCTCGCCAACTAATAGCCCAGCAGCGTGTTGGAATGGCAATGCAGGAGCATGGCTTAATGCCTTGGTTAGACGCTGGGGAGAATGTGAGCTTGCCTTTTCGTCTGGCAGGTTTGCCGGTCGACCTTGAGCGGGTCGAGGAACTTCTGCATCTNGTAAAGCTGTCTGAATTTGCAAAAGCTAGACCGTCGCAGCTNTCTGGTGGCATGAAACAGCGTTTAAGTATTGCNCGCGCGCTTGTTTTACANCCTGATCTATTAATTCTCGATGAGCCTTTTGGTGCGCTAGATGCGGTAACTCGACGGATGATGAATCAGGAGCTTCAGCGAATCTGGTCAAGCAAGCCCACTACGACGGTGCTCGTCACCCATAGCCTAGAAGAGGCTGTTTTTTTGTCAGATAGAATATTGATGATGTCGCCGAATCCCGGGACCGTTATCTCCGAGTACCCGGTTCCGCTGCCTCGACCGAGAACCTTGCAGACCTCGCGCGAAGAGGGTTTTTTGGGTTTAGTTGAATCGGTGACTGCGCGACTGGATGAAATTTGTTGTACAAACCTGCTCTAGTGAAAGACAACCTCCGCCACATGCGATGGTTTTTCGGCGTGGTGATCATGATTTCAGCTTGGGAAATAACAGGCAATTATGGATGGCTAGGCAGTACTTGGCCGCCGCTCTCGTCGATATTTGATTATCTAAATTCGCGGCCCAACCTTGAATTGTTGCTTAGAAATGCAGCCGTTACTGGTATTAACGCCACTTTCGGGCTGTTATTAGGGACGCTGATTGGCGCCTCGCTCGCTATCCTCGGGTTTCTGATTCCTCGTCTGTACTTGGGGCTTTCGACATTTGCCACGTTCGTTAATGCTCTGCCGCTTATAGCCCTTGGCCCGCTCTTGATCATCACAGTGGGCGAAGGAGCCACTCCTGTCGCTATCGCAACACTTTCGGTTTTTTTCTCTTTTTTTGTCGCCGCTATATCCGGTCTCGAAGAAACAACCGCAATTCAGCGAGACGTTACGATCGTATTTGGCGCGTCGCGCTGGAATCAGCTTCGTTTTGTTCAACTNCCGGCCGCCGTTCCTCGTTTGCTCGACGGTCTAAAGTTAGGCGCAACGGCGGCGGTCTTAGGCGCCATTCTCGGCGAATGGTTTGGCTCTGGAAGCGGCCTCGGCGTCATATTGGTGAGTGCAATGCAAAATTTTCAAATTCAGCTGCTTTGGAGTGCCGCGTTGTTTGGAACTTTGCTGACTATTGCGGGCTTCCTATTCATCACTGTGATCCGGCTGTTGCTCTTTAGGCGGTACGTCTGATGCGCGCTTGGCTTTTCAACGCTCTTTTTCGTTACTGGGCCATATTGATTCTGTTGGTTTCGTGGCAAGCTCTTGTCACGGTGAATGATTACAACTCGATTGTTGCGCCGTCGCCCATGCAGGTGGGGATTGCTTTTCTGTCGGACCCCGAATATTTCATGCTTCACGCTTGGCACACTCTGAGTTCGGCGATCGGTGGTTTGATTCTTGGCATCGCGGTTGGAATTACCGTAGCTTCTCTATCCTGGGCGACGCCCTTGTTTAACGGTTTACTGATGCCAATGAGCTTATTCTTTCGCTCTATTCCAATCGTTGCGATTATTCCAATTATCGTGCGCCTAGTTGGCTACGGTAGTCACTCAGTCATTATGATCACGGCTATACTCACTTTCTTCCCGTGTTATTTACTTTTTCTCTCTGGTTTAGAAAGCGCCAATAGTACGCGTCGTGACTTCTTTGCATCGCTCAACTGCCGGCCTAAAGGAATAAAGATGCTAAGTTTCTTTCGATATCTAGCACTTCCTAGTGCGATGCCTAGTCTTCTAATCTCCGTCAGGTTACTGGCGCCTACTTGCATTTTAGTGGCTCTGGTAACCGAGTTTTTGATGGGCTTGCAGGGCTTAGGATACGTAATGACGAGCGCGCGTAGCACCCTGCGAATGGACGTCTCCTGGACCGCTGCGCTCATATCATGCTTCTTGTCAGTAGGGTTCTTCCTTCTGGCAAGTGCCGTTGAGCAAAAGTACCGTTCACGATGGGTTGATTGAGGCATACTTTGAAAGAAAACAGCAGTGATTCTTTAATCAATAGGCGGCGCGCGCTGGCGCGAATCGGGGCTCTTTCGATGAGCATGCCTGGACTCGTTAAAGTCTTTGGCGGGGCAACCCTCGTGCCGGGCCTGCTGCACGGTTGTAGTAGTCAAGAAACGGCGTCTTCCGCCTCGTCGCAGTTGCGGGTGGCCCTCGCTTGGATAAATAACGTTGAATATGCGGGCCTTTTTGTGGCCGAGGATAAAAACTTCTACGGCGCCCGTAACATAAAGCCGGTCTTTCTGCCCGGCGGGCCAAATGCGCCTATGCCCTCAGTGAGCGTTGCTGCGGGAGCTGCCCAGCTGGGTTTCGATAACGACCTTCGTCGCTTTATTGAGGCGGTTAACCTGGGGAACGATTTCGTGATTATCGGAGCGCAATATCAACGGTCACCTGGCGGTGTGATATCGCTGGCCAATCGGCCAGTTCGGCGGGCCGAAGATTTGGTAGGTTGCCGTTTCCTCGGTCAGGAAGGCGTTAAAACGAGCGTGGACGCCGCTTTAACGCTTGCTGGGTTACCGCTTGAATACACTTATCTGCCAGCTGGATATTCGGTTTCTTCGCTCGTGGAAAATCAGGGCGATGCGTATTCAGGGTTTGCGGTAAATCAGCCGATTACGCTCGAAAAAGAGTACGGGATGAAACCGAATATTGATTATTTCTTTACGAGTTGGGCCGATTTGGGGCTTCATGGCTACGCGAACATGCTTTTTTGCCATCGCCGGTTTCTAGACGAAAATTTTCAAAAGGCGGTGAAATTTTTAGCGGGTACGATTCAGGGTTGGCGCGCTAACTTTGAGAATCCGAGTCTTGGTGTAGATTTAGTATTGAATGAATATGGCAGGGACCTTGGGTTAAACCGAGATCAGCAGATGCGACAAAATCTGATTCAAGCGGAGTACATGGAAAGCGACCTGACGCGCGAAAAAGGACTTTTCTGGGTAGATGCGGGCATCATGGAGCGAGAAATGTATCCTTCTCTCCGTGCCGGGGGGCTTGTTGAGCTGCCGGATGCACAGTCGCTTGTCGATACACGTGTTCTGGAGGCCGCTTACGAACTCTTTGCTCAAGCAGCCTGATCCAGTGTCATCTTCAGCGCGTGCGGCAGCGTTTCAGAGTGAAATCGCTGCGCACGTTGCTAAAGTAAACTTTAGAATTTGTAACTCAAAATNACTGACACGGTTTGACCTTCAGAAGGTTTNACAACCACCGAGTCGAACAGGTCAGCNGACGTGTAATACTTTTCATCNGTGAGGTTGTTGACGGTTGCCATAATTTCATAGCTTCCCGATAGATAGCTCAAAGAAGCGGTCCAAACGGAATAGGACGGGAGCAACACGGACTCCATTACGTCCATGTAAGTTTCGTCTGCATAGGTGAAACCAAGACTAGCAATCGCTTTGGCGTCTCCAAACGCCATAGAGTAGCTGGCGTAAGCACTCGCGACTGTGTCCGGTAGTCCGCCTCGATCCACNTCGACCTGACTACCAATGAAGGTGCCNCGACTGCCTGCCACTCGGCCTCCGTACANGTCAGTCGCTTGCATGCCGTTTTGCTGTGCGAATTGCTCGAGGTTGATAACGGCCAGAGCACCATCGCTGATCTCTGTTGTATCGCTTTTCGTGAAAGTAGCCGCAAGAGAGAATGATTCGCTNAGGACTAATCGGAGTTCGCCCTCTAAGCCCTTTCCAAACACAGCAACCAGCGCTTGGGTCTGCGCATCTCTGTACGTTTTCTCCTGATCGTAGTATGCGAGTGCCGCGTAAAGCCCGCCGTCTAACGCATTAAACTTCAAGCCGGCCTCTTTTATTTCGGACCCCTGAACGAAACTGCCGTCATCTACAGTACCAGGTAGAATGCCGCCGAGCTGATTCGTGCTAAGGCTGTTCGATTCTGCGACGGTGATATATGGGATGAAGCTGTTGCCCGCATTGTAGGATACGCTGAGNTTATAGCTGGTAGCNCTCTTGTCACCCCNGTGGATCCCTGAAGAGTCGAAGGGAAGCCCGAGCAAGGTTTTCGCATCTTCCCGAGATGTGGCGCTGAACTTGTCATATCTCGCGCCCGCCAGTACCTTGATAGGACCGATTTGTGTGTCCGTGAAGAAGAAAGCGCCTGCATTGTACAGAACGCTCTTCTGCTCGCCGTTAAAGTTCCTTCTAACCGTTCCGTCTAGGCCGGACACATTTCCGTCTTCATCATAAAGAATCGTCGCGTCGGCCCATGGGTTTACCACCGCCCAATCTATTCTGTCGTCGGGGGTCGGTCCGACTAACATGTCTCTGCGATCGAAAAATTCGTCGAACCAAGCCTCTTTGTGGTCCATGTCCTCCTTTCTGATACTGGCGCCCATAACGGTAGTGGATGAGCTTATGTCAGTTTCGAAGGTTCGGGTCAAACTTGACCTGAATTCCATAACTTCGGCGCCGGGATACAAGGCTGTGAATCCCCAGCTTTGATGTTTTGTATGATCCAAGTAATCGTAGAAAAACTGGTTTTTCCATACGGTACCGCTGTCGAAATTCGTGACCACATCGAAATATGCGGTGGTCGCGGTCGTGTCAGCAAAGTCCAGCGAATCGATGAATGTGGTTCTATGGTCTATTTTAGCCGTGCCAACATTGGTGATCGGATTTACGGGGTTGAAAGCGCAGACATCTTGAGTTTGCCCTTTGAAGGTGAAGGTAAGGCCCTGCGCCGTGCTATTGCCGCAGAAAGTGGTCACGCCGCTAAAGGAATTGTTGATAAAAAATGGTGCAAAAGGTGTAACGAAGCCCGATTCCTGCGGGGTCAGTCGGTCAGCTCCGATCGTATTGGATGCGACATTTCGCGAATCTGGAGTGCCGGTTATGTAGGTGCCGTTGTCTACCAGATCCTGAGTTACCCTCGTCCAGCCTGGGACTTGGATACTGTCTGTGGTTTGGTGCTGCACACCAAATTCAATCGACGTCGACTCGCTGTAATCTACATCGAAAGCTACTTGCACTAGTTCGCTCGAGGGCGCGTAGCCATGGTAGAAAGACTCCGAGTCCTCGGCTTCAGCGAATACGTACAACCCTGCTTGTTTGCCCGCGACGGTGAAAGGCATTCCGTACTCTCCTGAAAGGATGCGTTGGTTGTACGAGCCCAACGTGAGGTCAATTCTACCGGTCGGTCCGCTAATGTATTTGGCGGTATCGCTCTTTGCTGATTTCGGGGAATAGTTCAGCTGTCCGCCAACACTACCGCTACCATAGAGCGGCGACACTGGACCCCGCAGAATTTCCAAAGAGTGGGCGCCTCGAACTATGGTATTGAAAGCTCCGGGGTTATTGACGCGACGAAACCCACGAAAATAGTTATCGGCGGCCTCACCTCTGATATCCATCGCGCCACGAATACCAAAAAAGGAGCTTGTGAATGCCCCGGGCGTCAGACGAACCAGATCGTCGACGCTCCGCAGTGCATAGGTTTTTATTAAGTCTGAGCTGACCTCGGTGACGGATCGGGGGGTTTCTAAAAGTGAAAGGCTGAGGCCAAACGCGCCCTCTGACGGTTCGCTTGGAAGAAGCGATAGGTCATCGACGATTTCTGAAACGACAAAATCCTCAAGTTCTGCAACATCCTCGTCTTCGGCTGCCTGCGCTACGGCAGGAAACAACGAGGCGGCGGTGAAAGCTGTTATAGCGGTGATCAGGGATATAGTTCTCGTGGACATTTGGCCTCCTTTAAACGCTTACGCACGATAAAACGTGGATCAAACACACCTCTTTTGGTGCAAGGTCAATTACAAAACATGCAAGGTTGATACCAAAAGCGGGGCTTTCGGTCCGAAACAAAGGCCGGCCTGGCGACTGCGAGGTAGCGAGCCTCCGCGCCTTGGGTTGAGAATGAGAAACAGTTAACTCGCTAGTCCGAGCATCCTAACGGTGCAAAGATAAACCTTTTTGCTCTGGATGCCCCCTAATGAGGCGCGCGATGGATAAATTTGCCTAGGGACTAATTTTGAAAGACTCGCGTGAACAAAATTGCGATCACGATTCCCGTTGCGACAGGGAAGCCCATAATGATGGCTGCATACTCAGGCAGTGTGATTGATAACATTTCCAGAAGTCTGGGCAATCCAGCAAGCAAAAAAGCACACAGGCTGGAACCTATTAAAACTTTGTAACCAGACACGGGGTCCGCTTTGGCAGCGAGGCCGAAACCCGTGACTGCAATCATTCCGAAGAGGAAGATAGTAGCGCCATTGATGACCGAGCCCGGTATTTGTAGAAAACCAGCGCTTATTAACGGTACGCTACCCATCATTACCAGCAGCAGTGACAGCACTAAACCGACTCGTCGACTCGCTACGCCGGTAATGCGAATAACTGCATTATTTTGACTGAATGTCGTATTGGGGAATGAACCGAATAAGGAAGCAAGCACTGTGTTAACCCCGTCAGCGACAATCCCGCCCCGCAGTCTCTGGCCATATTCCACGCCTTCAACTGGTTGCCGCGACACGGAGCTTGTTGCCGTGAGATCTCCGATGCTTTCCGTTAGCGACACCAAAAAAATCGGCATTAAAATCGCAAGCATTAAAAAATCAACGGTCAGTGCGAACCGAAAAAACTCCGGAACAAAAAAGATTTCTAGGNTGTCGCCGGGATTCCACTGGAGGTTGCCGGCGAGGAANGCCACCGCGCAGCCTGCGGCTATGCCNATCGGTATGCTNAGCAGGCGNAGCCAGGGTTGCTTGGCTCTCGAAAGAANCAGTATCGCCAAGAAGGTCAGTCCTATCTCNGTGCATACGAGGTAGAACTCTGAGGAAGCCGTCGCGCCTAGTATTCGATTCAAGTTGGTGGCAGCGGACATGATCAGNGAGATNCCCAATAAAAAAACCACAGTNCCCGCTACTACTGGNGTNATGATCTTTTGTACTTGTTGCAGAAAAGTGCCNGCTATNGCGACGGCAACGCCGCCTNCNGCGCAGGAGCCNAGNAGTACGCCNGCTATTTCTTCGCTGGAGGTTCCTNCAGGGAAGGTAGTCGCGGCGTAAGCCATTGGCCCGATGAAAGCGAAGCTCGTGCCTTGGACAGATAATAACCCCGATCCCACCCATCCAAAGCGATAGACCTGCACAAAAGTCGCGATGCCTGAGATGAACAGCGAAGCACTCACTACATAGCGGGTGGCAGGTTCGTCCAGGCCGATAACCCCCGCNAGCANCAAAGGCGCTGTCATAATACTTGCAACAATTGCTGAAAGATGCGCGATGGCGGCCAAGATCGAGCGCAGGAGTGGAGGGCGGTCTTCCAAACCAAAGATTAAGGTGGGGGAACTTGCTCGGTTAAGGTGTCTCATTGGCAAATAGTGATCTTATTGTTCGTTAACGAATATTGATAAGCGCTCTAACCTATTGCAGGTTGCCGTCGAAGTGCAAGAAGCCAGAAAACTCAAGTACTCTCTGCCGCGAGAGGGCCAGGATTTGGCATAAGCTTTTCACATTTCTTGCAAATCCGCTCTATCCCTGGCTTGGCTGGCTTCGTATTGTGCTACGGATGATGTATAAGTTTCGGTGACAGGCACTCGTTCTTACGATGTGCTATCGAGACTTACCACTAAACTCAGGAAGATACCTTGGATCAAAAAGAACAAGGAAAAAGTAATTTTGAAAGCTTCGATTGCGATCAATTTACGGATTTTGCGGCCAAAGCGATGGGCTTCAACATCAAGGCTGAATACCGTCAAGGGGTGATCGATAATGTAGAGATTGCCAAATTGATGGCAATAAAAGTATTTTCGGCTCCCAGCGATGCCAACTGCTCAGATATTGCGCCGACGTTCTCGCCAGAGGCGGGAGATCATTAGTTCTAGTTACCAATTGGGGCAACCAAAACCATCATGTCAAAAAGTGCGTCTGATCAAGTAAATCAGCCCTGGGCGGGAATACGAGATCATGTTGAAAAAGTAGAGAACGGAAGCTTCGCGGTTGAAGAGGTAGTTGAATCCGTTTTCGAAAAGATTGAGCGCTTAGACGGCAGTATCAACGCATTTACCTCGGTTCTGCACGAGAGGGCGCGGATACGGGCGCGTTTTCTGGACAAATCTAGATCGAACGAGGATCCCCTGCCTTTGCTGGGTGTGCCGTTTGGGGTAAAAAATCTTTTTGATGTTCAAGACCAAGTTACGTTAGCGGGCAGCAAAATTAATAAAACAAATGTTGCGGCTGTCGAGGACGCGCTATTGATTAAGCGCTTGGAAAAACGCGGCGCAATTCTGGTCGGTGCCTTGAACATGGGTGAATACGCCTACGACTTTACCGGCGAAAATGTGCACTACGGGAATTGCAGAAACCCCTGGGATCCAACACGAATGGCCGGCGGTTCCTCGTCTGGAAGTGCTGCCGCAGTAGCTGCCGATATGGTGCCGGTCGCCTTGGGCAGCGATACGAACGGCAGCATTAGAGTCCCTGCTTCGCTATGCGGAATTTTTGGTCTCAAGCCAACTTACGGGCGTCTGCCCCGATCGGGGACCTATCCGTTTTGCGATAGCTTGGATCACGTTGGTCCTTTGGCTCAGTCTTGCAACGATTTAGCCGTGGTTTATGACTGCCTGCAGGGATATGACAAAGCCGATCATGCTTGTGTCTCTAGAGACGTAGAGCTCGTGGCAGATGCCGCTACCGCAACTGATAAGTCATTGCGGATAGGAATCTTGGAAGGCTACTTTGCAAATCCTCAATTTCCAGAGGCAAACAAGGCAGTCAGCGATGTTGCAGAAGCACTGGTAAATGACGGCTTTTCCGTTGAGCGTTGCAACCTTCAATTTGCAGAAGCTGGCCGTAGCGCCGCATTTTTGATAACTAACGTCGAAGGCGCAGCACTCCATCATACGAGGCTGCATAGCCGACCTGAAGATTTTGATCCTGATACTCGTGACCGCTTCATTGCAGGGAGCCTGTTGCCCGCCAGTTGGTACGTTAAAGCGCAGGAAGTACGCAAACNTTTTGCTGAAGAAGCAGCCACGTTATTGCAATCCTTCGACNTATTGATCGCGCCGTCAACTCCAATTCGGGCGCCGAAAATTGGTCAAAAGACCATGCTTATCGATCATCAGGAGGTTAATGTTCGAGCTAACCTCGGCTACTTCACGCAGCCCATATCTTGCATCGGCTTGCCCAGTTTGAGCATCCCAATATTGTCTCGCGACGCGCTCCCGCTTGGAGTTCAGGTGGTGGCCGCGCCTTGGTCGGAGCGCCATTGTTTCGAGATCGGTTTTCGTTTGCAGTCTTTGGGGCTAGCAGGCGCGAAACAAATTTAGGGATTAACGTTCAAGTTAAGCCGGCACGTTGCCATAAATTCTGCGCGTGGGAATGGTGCCGCTCCATGAGGTTAGTCCTGTCCATATCCACCAAACGACCTTCCTTTACTTTCCAAAGTCCGTTAATCAAAACATGGTGTGCTCTGTGGGCGCCGCTCGAGAGTAGTGCAGCCAACGGATCTTGTGCGCCGGAGAATTGGATATCCTGTAGGTCAAACATTGCTAAATCGGCCGCGGCNCCGGTATTTAGATGCCCCAGTTCCGGCCGTGACAGCACTTCTGAACCCCCTAATGTTGCCAAGCGCAGNGCNTCTAGATGNGTAAAGTCTGAATTAAANAGTCTTTGCANTAGAAACGCCTGCCGGGTCTCTTGGATTAAATTGCTATGGTCGTTAGAGGCGGAACCGTCTACGGCTAAACCCACAGAAACACCCGCCGCGCTCAGTTCTTTGACTTGGCAAATACCTGAACTAAGGATCATGTTTGAAGATGGACAATGAGATACGCCGCATTGGCGCGCGCCTAACAGAGCAATTTCCTTTTGGGTCAAATGTATGCTGTGAGCAAACCATGCGCGTGAGTTTAGCCAATCGCACTCGTCGAGAAATTCGATGGGCCTAACGCCGTATTTTTCTAGACAGAATGCTACCTCATCCTCGGTTTCGGCAAGATGAGTATGGAGCGCCACACCAGTTTTGTTGGATATCTCAGCGGTAGCTCGCATAAGTTCGGGAGTGACTGAAAAGGGCGAGCAAGGCGCCAATGCTATCTGGTTAAGCGCAAAATCCTCGGCGTTATGCCACTTTTTTATGAGGCGCTCGCTCTCATACAAGATTGTGTCTTCGTCCTCAACCACAGAAGNGGGGGGCAGCCCGCCCGACGATTGATCTAGGCTCATTGATCCGCGNGTGAGGACAGTACGCATTCCCATTTCGGTAGCNACNTGCATCTGTACGTCGATCGCGTTCCNACAATTTTTGNTGAAAAGGTAGTGATGATCGACAGACGTNGTGCAACCNGACAACATTAGCTCTGCTATTGCTAGTCGTGTAGAGATTTCCACGTCGGCCTCTGTCAGATTAGCCCAAAGCGGATAAAGCGCTCCAAGCCATTGGAAGAGTGGTTTGTTTAACGCGATTCGCATAGCTCGCGTTAAAGTCTGATAAAAATGGTGATGAGTGTTTATTAGTCCGGGAAGAACCACCAAGCGGCTCGCATCGATTGTTTCGTCGCAGTCGCCTGTCCANNCCTCACCCCCATAAAGTATCTTTTGGATTTGGCCATCGCTTAGTATNATGCCGCTNACAGGTTGCGCGGATCCGTCAGAGTTGGGATCGATTCCGTACGTTGCTAGCGGATTGCGAATCCAAATTACGTTGCGCTGGGTCAAAATTTTCCTCTAATCAATTATTTGAAGGCCACCACAGCCGACCCACTCAACCTAGTTGAAGTCGAATGCGGTCGCTTGGCATGAGTGTTGCTAGCAAATGATAACGAATTGATCGAAAAATTAATGCTCGTCGAATATTGACAAGAATGTTCGGCAGTAAGACTGTAATGGCTCGTAAATTGACACCAACGGAAGAGAAAAATTATCGTTAGGCGAAACTCGGAGGTGGAATCTATCACTGCGGATACTGCGTCGAATAAACCAGTGATAATCAAAGTTAATACCCAAACTTATGGGCTGGATGCAGTTGATCCGCATTTGTCTTTGCTCGAGTTTCTTCGGGAATCGGTTCATTTGACGGGTACAAAACAGGGCTGTGGAACCGGAGACTGTGGTGCCTGTACTGTGATAGTCGCGATTGGCGAGGCGCCTAACGAGTCGCGTTTCGCGATAAACTCATGCATCACCCCGGCCTTGGCTCTTTCAGGGAAACAGGTCATAACGGTTGAAGGCATTGGGTCCGATCAGGCGTTACATCCTGTTCAGCAGGCGATGGTTGATGCAAATGCCAGTCAATGCGGATTCTGTACGCCCGGTTTTGTNATGTCTTTGGTTGATTTTACGGCAAACCAAAAAGTCCCTGAGGCGCGAGAACGAGGCGATCTGATCGCAACAATCGGCGGCAACCTCTGTCGGTGCACCGGCTACAGACCGATCGTAGAGGCGGGGCTGATCGCGTGTTCGACATCAAGCAACGCTGACTTGGCACACCTGGCGATTAGCCCTGAAGAAAGTCGATTACTGGCTAAATCTAAAAGCACAGAGGGGTATATCAAGGTCGACTCGGAAGCGGCTCTTATTGGCGAGTTGAATGACTCGCAGCAAGGCAGTCGTTTGATCCTANCTGGAGGCACTGATGCGTGGATCGAAATAANCAGCAGACTCCTGAGGTACGACACNATCATTGATATATCTGATGTGGCAAGTCTCAAACGTATCGATGCGCTTGATGGTGTTTTGTCTATCGGCGCAGGCGCAACGCTGTCCCAGCTGTCATCACTTTTCAGCTCAAAAGACCAACGCTGTGAAGCAATGGTAGAACTTCTCAGTCGCTTTGGTTCTAAACAGATACGTAACAGAGCCACAATTGGCGGAAATATATGCAGTGCATCTCCGATTGGTGATCTGATACCTGCGTTGCTGGTGCTAGAAGCCAAATTGGTCTTAGCTGGGGCAAATGGTCAACGAATCCTAGATATCGAAGACTTTATTGAAGGTTATCGAAAAACTTCTCTCGCTAAAGACGAATACTTGTCGAAGGTATCGCTCTGTGTGCCGGACAGTTGGCACTCATTTGCATTTCGAAAACTTTCCAAACGCTATGAAGACGATATTTCTAGTGTTTCGATCGCAATTTTCCTCCTGCACGATGATGTTCGTATAAAAGAAATCAGAATTGCTCTCGGGGGCGTTGGTGAGACGGCACTGCGTGTTTATGGAGTGGAAAAAATGATGCGAGGTGGGCGCTTTATTGATATCGATTGGGGCGCAATCGCCGACGCGTTGGATGCAACAATCTCTCCAATATCCGATGTTCGGGCCTCTGCGGACTACCGGCTAAATATGGCCCATGTTTCGATAAAAGAGATCGTGGAACAATTTTTTCTGCGCTCAAGTGGAGCCTAAGATGGCGTCACAAGAAGGACATGAATCGTCGCTCGCCCACGTCACTGGGCAAGCTCTATATGTCGACGATGTTGCTCTCCCCGCAGGTGCACTTCATGTCGCGGTGGGAGTTGCGGAATACCCGAGAGCGAAGTTAACCCGAATGGATTTGGGCGAAGTCATCACGAGTCGCGGTGTGGTCGATGTAATTACGGCTTCGGACATACCAGGTGCTAATCAGGTTGGCCCCGTAATTGAAGACGAGCCGTTACTCGCGGAGTCTGATGTCGAGTACACCGGTCAGCGTATTTTTGCCGTAGCAGCTGCTAGCCAAGAGCTCGCTCGTCGTGCAATCGCACAAGCTGATATTGAATGCCTGGTGAAGCCGGCGGTTCTTACGATTGATGATGCACTGGCGGTCGATTCAACAGTTACCCCAACTCGCTATTGGGGTGAGGGGGACCTTCAGGCGCTATTTGATAATGTCGAGACAGTCGTAGACGAAAATATATATATACGGGGTCAAGAGCATTTTTACTTGGAGCCGCAAACGGCGTTGGCCGTGCCAAATGAGGATGGCATACACGTGCTGATTTCGTCACAGCACCCTGGTGACGTGCAGCGTCTAGTCGCCAATGTGCTTGGCTGGCCTATGAACCGAGTTACGGTTGAATGCCGAAGGATGGGTGGTGCGTTCGGCGGCAAAGAAACTCAAGCAGCGCCGCTGGCATGCTTGTGTGCGGTTTTTGCCGTTCGTCAGAAAAGGGCGGTAAAGTACACGATGATGCGTGANGCAGATATGACCCAGACGGGCAAGCGCCACGATTTTTCCATAGATTATCGGATCGGTTGCGACGCTGAGGGTTATCTGGAAGCTGCATATTTCCGTCTGGCTGCGAAGTGTGGTTACTCAGCAGATCTGTCAGATGGGATCGTTGATAGAGCGATGTTACACGTTGATAACAGCTACTATCTGCCAAAATCTCGAATTGTTGGGCATCGCAGTAAAACCAATACCGTATCAAACACTGCTTTTCGCGGGTTCGGTGGTCCCCAGGGGATGCTCGCGATGGAATGCGCTATGGACGAACTCGCATACAAAGCCGGGTTGGAGCCTCTAAGTTTTCGCCAAAAAAACCTGTATCGACCGGGCTTTGCCACCACGCCTTACGGCCAGGATATCGAGTCGATTATCTTGCCGGAACTCGTAGGCGAGTTGGTGAAGCAATCGGACTATTGGGAAAGACGAGGTGAAATAAAACGCTTTAATTCGTCCGCGCAACGCTGGATTAAAGGTATTTCTTTGAATCCGGTGAAATTCGGGATTTCTTTCACCACCACGCACTTGAACCAGGCTGGGGCTTTGATCAACCTCTTCGAAGATGGGAGCATCGAGGTAAATCATGGCGGCACTGAGATGGGGCAAGGCCTGTATACCAAAATCCTAGGCATTGTGGCCGAAGAATTCGGTGTTGACCTCGAAGTAATTCGCAATACTTCGACTCGAACAGATAAAGTTCCCAACGCGTCCCCGACCGCCGCATCCTCGGGCGCAGATTTGAACGGGATGGCGGTACTTGACGCTTGCCGCTCGATAAAAACGAATCTTCGTGAGTTCGCGCGCGAAGAGCTCGGATGGTCCGGCGAGCCGGTTTTTTTTGATAACAAGGTTGCCCCCTCAGATGATAGGAGCGAGGACGACACGATGAGTTTTTCTGCGTTCATTGCAAAGGCTTATCTGGCTCGGGTAGCACTATCTGCGAAGGGTTTTTATAAAACGCCTGACATCTTTGTCGANAAAGACGAGGGAATCGGNCGCCCTTTTTATTACTTTGCTAANTGTGCGGCCGTCTCGGAAGTTGCCGTAGATAAGCTAACCGGCAACTATTTCGTTAGTCGAGTGGANATCTTGCATGATGCCGGTAATTCNTTGAACGAATCTATCGATCTTGGACAAATCGAAGGAGGCTTTGTGCAAGGACTTGGTTGGTTAACCACCGAAGAATTAACATGGAGTGAGAGCGGAACCGTTCTTTCCGATGGCCCCGCGAACTATAAAATNCCTACTGCTCACGANGTCCCGGAAATCTTTAATGTTAGGTTTTTCAGACGCGAAAATTCTGTTCCAACGGTCAATAGGTCGAAAGCGGTTGGGGAGCCGCCGCTGATGCTGGCTATATCGGTNTGGTGTGCACTGCGTGACGCGTGCGCTNANNGNNGCCGAATTACCGGTTAATGCCGAAGCTCTCAGTACCGGCAACGCCCGAGCAGGTTTACT